>JACDGR010000137.1 GCA_013821525.1 Actinomycetota bacterium | reverse complement strand
CCACAACCTGGTGATGTCGCAGCTCTGGCGCGTGGGGGTGCGCGGCGGCGTGCTGTCGGCGATCGCGGCGTGGAAGGACGTGCTGCTCGTCTGCGCGCTCGCGCTGCTCGTGCTCGCCCGGCGGCGGATACCACGGCCGGCGACGGCGGTCGACTGGCTCGCCCTTGCCTTCGGCGCGATCGTCGTTCTCTACGGCGTGCTCCCGCAATCGGTGCTCGGCGGAGGCGCGACGCACAAGGGAATCGTCTACGGCGCGCGCCACGATCTGCTGCCGGTCGGCGCGTACTTCCTGGGCCGCGGGCTCGACCTGACCGCAGACGAGCGCGCTCGGATCTGCCGCACCGTGCTGGCGACCGCGGCGTTCGTCGCGCTCTTCGGTCTCGTCGACGTCTATGCGCTCTCGCTCGGTTGGTGGCGCGAGTCGCACGGGTGGTTCCACGACCAGCTCGGCCTCGACTACCGCGGTCTCTCGCGGCTGCCGGAGAACTTCATCTACAACCAGGGCAACGGCGTCATCTTCCGGCGACTCACCTCTACGTTCCTCTCGCCGCTCGCGACCGCGTACCTGCTCGTCGTTGCACTGTTCTTCCTGCCGCTGCGAGCTCGGCGCTGGGCGCCGCCGCTCGCACTGCTCCTCTTCGCGGCGCTCCTGTGGACGCACACGCGTGCCGCGCTGCTTGCACTCGTCGTCGGCCTCCTCGCACTCGCGTTGCTGCGGCGGGTTGTGTTCCCCGCCGGGCTCGCGGTCGCCGTAGCGGCGATCGGGCTCGCGTTCGTCTCGGGCTACGCGCACTTCGGCCCGCGTGCGCACTTCACACCCGCGGAGCTGCGGATCCAGGAAGCGAACGCGCACGCGCATCCCGGTACGTCGAACGATCCGACGAGCGCCAACGAGTCGTCGACGAGCGAGCATCTGGCGAGCCTCCGCGCCGGCGCGCGAACGGCACTCCATCACCCGTGGGGCTTCGGCCTTGGCAATGCGGGCGTGACTGCGGCGCGGACGCACGTCAAGGTCGAGGCCGGTGAGTCGACCTATACGGAGCTCGCGGTCGAGACGGGTGTGCTGGGCGGGCTGCTCTTCATCGCGTGGTCGCTCGCGCTGCTCCTGCGGCTGCGGCGCGTGCCCTGGCTCGCCGCGTCGTTCGTCGCGCTGCTCTTCCTCGCGCTGCAGACCGACGTGATCGGGATCCCGTGGATCGCCGTGGTCGTCTGGGCGGTCGCGGGCGACGCTGCCGCGTCTTATCGCGGTAGGAAGATACGGAACGTCGTGCCGGCCCCTTCGACCGACTCGACGGTGATGCGGCCCTTGTGACCCTCGACGATCGCCTTCGCGATCGCGAGTCCGAGGCCGGTGCCGGCAATCGCCTGCGCCGTCGCGCGCTCGGTGCGAAAGAAGCGCTGGAAGAGCCGCGGCAGCTCCGCCGCCGAGATGCCCATGCCGGTGTCGCGCACGGCGATCTCGAGCTCCTCGACATGCGCGACGGACGAGATGATCACGTCGCCGCTCCCGGGCGTGAACTTGATCGCGTTGGAGACGAAGTTGTCGACCACCTGCGCGAGTCGCGCGCAATCGCCCCGGATCGTCGGCAGTTCGGGGCCGAGCTCGGCGGAGAGTCGGATCGAGCGCGCCGTTGCGGTTGGCCGCGCAGTGTCTGCTGCGTCGGTGAGGAGCGCGTTCACATCGACGTCGCCGCGCTCCAGCGTCAGCTTCCCGGCTTCGACCTGTGCGAAGAAGAGCAGGTCGCCGACCACGCCCTGCAGCCGTACGGCGTTGCGGTCGATCGTGTCGAGGAAGCGCGCCTGCTCCTCGGTCAGGTTGGTCTCGTCGCGAACGAGCTCGAGGTAGCCGCGGATCGAGGTCAGCGGGGTGCGCAGCTCGTGCGAGACCAACGCGATGAACTCATCCTTCAGCGAGTCGACCTGACGAAGCTTTTCGTTCTGCCCGCGCAGCTGGACGAGCGTCTCGTCGCGCTCCTGCTCCGCAACACGACGGGCGGTGACGTCGACGATGAACCCCCGCGTGACGTCGGTCCCGTCGTGCTCGACGGTAACGGCGAGGTCGTGGACCCAGACCGTGCCGCCGTCGCGGCGGATCATCCGGTACTCGTGATCGAGCGGCTCGCCGGTCTGCTTGATGCGCTTCAGCTCTCCCAGTACGCGGTCGTGATCGTCGGGATGCAGCACCTTGCGGAAGAGCGCGGGATCGGCAGCCCAATCCTCCGGCGTGTACGACGTGATCTCGGCCATCTGTGGACTGACCCAGATCGTCCCCGCCTGTTCACCCGGGCGGTCGATGTAGGTCGCGAGCGGCAAGGTCTGGATCAACGAGCGCAGGCGCTCGTCGGTCGAGTGCATCTGCCGCTCGGCGCGCGCCCGTTTGATCACCTCGCCGAGCTGCCGGCTCAGATGCTCGTGCGTTGCGAGCAGGGCGTCGTCTTTCGGTTGCTGCTCGCTCGAGCAGAACTCGAGTATCGCTGCGACTTCTCTGTCGGCGACGATCGGGAAGGCGAACGCAAACGTCGCGCCTGCGCCGTCGTCCGGCTTGGACTCGTCACAGGCCCGACCGGTCGCGAGCACACGCCGGGCCAGCCCTTCCTCGTTCGTCGCTGCGAGCGGCCACGCGCCACCCTCGTCGCTCCGGGGTTGCGTGTAGGTGAGTTTCAGTGTGCCGTCTTCGTTGGGTAGCCAGACGCGGCCGCAGGGCCAGCAGGACTGCCCGCAGATTTCCTCGGCTGCGCGGGCCAGCAGCTCGTCGACGTCGGCGGCGTTCTCGGTCGCGCCGGCGACCGCCGTCACGAGCTCGAGCTGCACGCGCTTCCTGTCGACGCTTGCGAGCAGCCGCTCGCGGCGCGCAGCGTGCACCAGCACGGCGAGCGCCAGAGCCACCTCGAAGACGAAGAGCTCGGGGTCGAACCACTTGGCCGCGAGCAGCGCCCAGGCGGCCAGGAAGAGACCGAAACGGATCTTGACGTGGTGGCGCGCCACGCGATCGCGGGTCGGGACCGACGTGGCCGGCAGCCGCAGTTCCAGCAAGGGGGTCACGGAGGAGGAATCGGCGGCCGCGGGTCAGCCGCAGCTCACTGTTTTGGCGCGTCGTCTGTACGAAAAGGGTGACTTCTCTGCACCAAAGATGGAACGGACACTTGCGGGCCGGCCGATCGCTCGCGAGCCTCGTCGTGATGCGCCTCTCCCTGGTCGAGATCGGACTGGTCGGGTTGGCCGCGGTGGTCGTCGTGACGACGATTCCGCGCTGCTCTGGCGACGTCTCACGCGCGACGGTGCTCGCGAGCTGGACGCTGACTCCCGGCGTGCTCAACCCAGCGGTCGACCAGGCGACGATTCGCTCGAGCATCTGCGTGCAGGGCTGGACACGCACGATCCGGCCGCCGGTCGCCTACACGAACGGCCTCAAGCGCAAGGGCCTCGAGCAGTACGGCCTGCGCGGGCCGCCGTCCGCCTACCAGGAAGACCATCTGATCAGTCTCGAGCTCGGTGGGCATCCGACCGATCCTCGGAACCTCTGGCCGGAGCCGTACCCCCGCGCCTCGCAGGTCGACCGGATCGAGAACGAGCTGAACGCCGCCGTCTGCTCGGGCCGGCTGAGCCTCGCCGAGGCACAGCAGCGCGAGTCCTCGCTCAAGCACCGCAGCGGCTGAACGAGGCCGGGCTACTCGGTCAATGCGGCAGCAAGCTGCGCGAGCAGCGAGGCGAGCTGCTTCTGCTCCGCGGCGGGCAGCGTCGCGACGGCGGGCCGGAACGCCTCGAGCACGCGCTCCTTCCGCTCGGCCGCCCGCGCGCGGCCAACCTCGGTCAGCTCGAGGTGAAGCGCGCGCCGGTCATGCTCGTCGGGCGAGCGCTGCACGAGCCCTACCTCGACGAGCGCGTCGATTGCGCGACTCGCCGTCGGCGCGCTCGAGCCCATCCGCGCGGCCAGGTCGTTCAGCCGCGTCGGGCCGGCCTCCGAGAGCTCGAAGAGCGCGAGTCGCTGTGTTCCGGTCAACGGCAAGGCGTCGTCCGGGCCCCCGGTGATCCGCGTCAGCGCGCGGATCACGTGGCTCAGCTCGTCGAGGATGCGCACGGGCGTGCTCGTCATGTTCCTATTCTTGCACATCACAATAGTTGCATAATGATGCTATTATCGTGATGTGACCGACGCGCCGACAGCACCCGGGCCGAACGTCCGCGCGATCTTCGTCGCGCTGATGCTCGTGTTGCTCCTGGCCTCGCTCGACCAGACGATCGTGTCGACGGCGCTGCCGACGATCGTCGGCGACCTGGGCGGCATCTCGCACCTCTCGTGGGTCGTTACGGCCTACCTCCTCAGCTCGACGATCGCCGGCCCGCTCTACGGGAAGTTCGGCGACCTGTACGGGCGGAAGCTCGTCCTGCAGTTTGCGATCGTGCTGTTCCTGATCGGCTCGGCGCTCTGCGGCATCGCGCAGGGGATGGGCGAGCTGATCCTTTTCCGCACGATTCAGGGGCTCGGTGCCGGCGGGCTGATCGTGACGACGCTCGCGGTGATCGGGGACATCATCCCGCCCCGCGAGCGCGGCAAGTACCAGGGCTACTTCGGTGGCGTCTTCGGCGTCTCGACCGTGGTCGGCCCGTTGCTCGGCGGCTTCTTCGTCGACAACCTCTCGTGGCGCTGGATCTTCTACGTCAACATCCCGGTCGGTGCCGTCGCGCTCGCGGTGATCGCGTTCGCGTTCCATACGCGCACGGTCAAGGAGCGCCACTCGATCGACTATCTCGGAGCAGCGCTCCTCGCGGCCTCGCTCTCGGCGATCGTGCTCTTCACGAGTCTCGGCGGCACGACGTGGGCCTGGGGCTCACCGAAGATCATCGGGCTGATCGTGTTGAGCGTGATCCTCGTGCCCGCCTTCGTGTGGGCAGAGAGCCGCGCGGCCGAGCCGATCATCCCGCTCTCCCTCTTCCGCAACCACACCTTCTCGGTCACGAGCGCCGTCGGCTTCATCGTCGGCTTCGCGCTCTTCGGCGCCGTCACCTACCTGCCGCTGTACCTGCAGATCACGAAGGGGTCGAGCCCGACCAAGTCGGGGCTGCAGTTGCTGCCGCTGATGGCTGGTCTGCTCGTCACCTCGATCGTCAGCGGGCAGCTGATCACGCGCCGTGGGCGTTATCGCATGTTCCCGATCGCGGGCACCGCACTGATGGTCGTCGCGATGTTCCTGCTCTCGACGCTGACCGCCGGCACGAGCATCTGGCTCGAGGCGGTCTACGCGCTGATCCTCGGGCTGGGACTCGGGATGGTCATGCAGGTGCTGGTGCTCGCTGCACAGAACGCCGTCGACTTCCGGATGATCGGCGTCGCGACGAGCGGCTCGACGCTCTTCCGCCAGGTCGGCGGCTCGATCGGCGTTGCGCTCTTCGGGACGATCTTTGCGAACCGGCTCGCGACCGAGCTTGCGACGCGCGTGCCGGCAGACGTGCGAGTGCCGAAGACCGCGAACCCCGCGACGATCAGGCACTTGCCGCCGGTCGCGCATCGCGCGTTCGAGGACGCGTTCGCAGCCGCGTTGCACCCGGTCTTCCTGACGGCAGCCGGCGTGTCGCTAGTCGCCTTCGCGCTCGCGTGGCTCCTGCGCGAGGTGCCGCTGCGCTCGAGTGCGCATGCGGCGGATCCGATTCCGCCGCAGCGCGACGAGCAGTCCGCGGCTGAGGCAGCGGCGTAAACCGAGGACAGCTCTACTTCGAGATCAGCAGGCCGACCGTCCCGCCGAGCGGCATCACGCCGACGCTGCGCACGTCGATCACGATCCCTTTCTGTCCGTAGGCGTGGTAGCTGAGAGTCGAGCCGGGTGCGAACCCGCCTTTGCGCAGCGCGGCGATCGCCGCCTTCAGCGTCAGCCCGCGTAGTGCCGGGAGCGGCGAAAGGCGCTGGTAGGTCGTCGGGCCGGCCGTGCCCGATCCGTCGAGGGCACGCACCTGGAAGCCGTGACCGCGTGCCCTCTGCACCGGTAGCAGCCATTCATGCGTCGCCTGGCTGACCGTCTGCACGACGACGCCGTCCCGGAGCAGCTCGTACTTGGCGGCGCCCGCAGCAGGAACCCAGTGAAAGATGACGTTCGCGCCGCTGATCCAGCCGGTGAAGAGGGGGATCGAGGGCGGGGAGGTGGCAACCTCGGCCGGGCTCGGGAAGGCAACGATCAGCGCGGCGAGCGTGGCTGCGAATGTGGCGAGTGTCTTCATGCGCCGGAAGCTAGATGGTTGCTGTAAGACGTCTGGTCGAGGAATGTTGGGAATTTGGGTGGCGGTGCGGGCGAGGGGGTACCTTGGAGACATGAGGTTGCGCGCCCTGCTTCCCTTCGCAGCGCTCCTGGGAGCGACGCTCTGGTGCGTGCTGCTGCTCGGGTTGCGGCGGTCTGAGTACGGCCCTTCGGGTCTCGGATTCCTCGTCTGGAACCTGACACTCGCATGGATTCCGCTGGCGCTTGCGGTCTTGCTGCTCGTCGCCTACCGGCGGCAGCACCCGCGGCTCGAGCTGGTGGCTCTCGGTGCGGCGTGGTTCGTCTTCTTGCCAAACGCGCCGTACATGCTCACCGACCTGATCCACCTCGGCGACCAGCACCGGCTCTTCGACGCGTTGATCCTCGGATCGTTCGCGATCACTGCGCTCGCGCTGGGATTCGCGTCGTTGCTGATCGTGCAGCTCGTCGTCACGCGCGCGGCCGGCGCTGCGCTCGGCTGGCTCGTCGCAATCGGCTCGCTCTGCGCGGCCAGCGTCGGCATCTACCTCGGCAGGGTGCAGAGGCTGAACAGCTGGGACGTCATCCACCGGCCCGGCTACATCGTCGATCTCGCGCGGATGCGGTTCGACGACCCATTCGGCAACCGGCAGCTGATCGGCTACGTGGTCGCCCTGTCGGTGTTCCTGACGCTGGCCTACGCGGCGCTCTACGGCTTCGCCGCACTGATGGGCACGGCGCGGCCCGAGCCCCAGCGGTAGCCGCTGATAGGGTCGGCTCCGGCGTGGCGAAGCCCGTTGAGCAGCTCGATTCTGTCGTGATCCGGTTCGCCGGCGACTCCGGCGACGGCATGCAGCTGACGGGCGGCCGGTTCACCTCCGAGACGGCGATGGCCGGAAACGACCTCGCGACGTTTCCCGACTTTCCCGCCGAGATCCGCGCGCCCGCAGGTTCGTTGCCTGGCGTCTCCGGCTTCCAGCTGCACTTCGCCGATCACGACATCCTGACACCCGGCGACCAGCCCGACGTGCTCGTCGCGATGAACCCGGCGGCGTTGAAGACAAATCTGCGCGATCTGCCGAAGGGCGCGACGCTGATCGTCGACACCGACGCGTTCACCGATCGCAACCTGAAGAAGGCGGGCTACGAGTCGAACCCGATCGAGGACGGCTCCCTCGACGACTGGCAGGTGCATGCCGTGCAGCTGACGGCGATGACGGTCGGCGCGCTGAAGGAGATCGAAGGTGTGACGGCGCGGGAGGCCGAGCGTGCGAAGAACATGTTCGCGCTCGGGCTGATGTCGTGGCTCTACGGCCGCTCGACCGAGACGACGAAGGCGTATCTGACGACGAAGTTCGCGAAGCGACCGGAGATCGCCGCCGCGAACCTGAAGGCATTCGACACGGGCTATGCGTTCGGCGAGACGTCCGAGGGCTTCGCGGTGCAGTACCAGGTGAAGGCCGCACCGCTCCCTCCGGGTCTCTATCGCCAGATCACCGGCAACGTCGCGCTCTCGTGGGGCCTGCTCGCGGCATCGAGGCTCTCGAAGCTGCCCCTCTTCCTCGGCGCCTATCCGATCACGCCTGCCTCCTCGATCCTCGAGGAGCTCGCGAAGCACAAGGCGTTCGGCGTGCGCACGTTCCAGGCCGAGGACGAGATCGCTGCGGTAGGCGCTGCGCTCGGCGCTGCGTTCGGTGGCTCGCTCGGCGTCACGACGTCGGCCGGCCCGGGCGTGGTGCTGAAGTCGGAGACCGTCGGGCTCGCGATCGCGCTCGAGCTGCCGCTGCTCGTGATCGACGTGCAGCGCGCCGGCCCGTCGACGGGGATGCCGACCAAGCCGGAGAAGGGTGACCTGCTGATGGTGCTCTACGGCCGCAACTCGGAGTCGCCCGTTCCCGTGATCGCTGCGTCGTCGCCGGGCGACTGTTTCTACGCGGCGATCGAGGCGGTGCGCGTCGCGCTCACCTATC
>JACDGR010000136.1 GCA_013821525.1 Actinomycetota bacterium | reverse complement strand
GTCTCGATCCGGTGCGAGCGCGGAGCAGAGATTGCGCGCCTGCTCGGCTTCCACGAGGAAACCGCATCGGCGATTCGCGCGCTCGACGAGCACTGGAACGGCCGCGGTCACCCGGACGGTCTCCGAGGCGCGCAGATCCCTCTGCTCGCGCGGATCGCGTGCCTCGCACAGACGGTCGACGTGTTCGCGAGCGAGCGCGGGGTCGACGCGGCCTACGCTGTGGCAGCGGAACGGCGGGGCCGCTGGTTCGATCCGGCGGTCGTGGACGCTCTCGTCTCGTTCCGCAGCGACCGGGTGTTCTGGGCGAACCTGCGAGACGCAGATGTTGCGTCGCTCGACCCTGGCGAGCGTCCCGAGGCAGTCGACGAGCTACGCCTCGACCGGATCGCCGAGGCGTTCGCACGGGTGATCGATGCCAAGTCGCCCTATACACACCGTCACTCGGAACGCGTCGCCGAGATCGCGGTGGAGATCGGCGCCACCCTCGGCTGCTCGGACGAAGCGCTCCGCGAGCTGCGCCGGGCAGGGCTACTGCACGACATCGGCAAGCTCGGCGTGCCGAACACGATCCTCGACAAGCCAGGTGCGCTCGACGCAGAGGAGCGCCGAATCGTCGAGCAGCATCCCCGGCACAGCGAGGAGATCCTGGCCCGCGTCGCAGCATTCGCCGCCATCTCGGAGATCGCGGGCGCACACCACGAGCGGCTCGACGGATCGGGCTACCCGGACGGTCGCAGGGTCGAGCAGCTCAGCCTCGCGATGCGAATCCTCGCGGTCGCGGACGTCTTTGAAGCAATGACCGCCGAACGGCCCTATCGCACCGCGATGACGACGGAGCGGGCACTAGACCTCATCAGGAAAGAGGCGGGGCTCCAGCTCTGCGCCGTCTGCGTCGGCGCGCTCGAACAAACCTTCGCCTCCGGCGAGACGCCTGTACGCCTTAGTGTTCCTGCGTGATTCGCGTTCGACTCTTTGCCGGCCTGCGCGAGCGGGCCGGGTGGTCACAACGTGAGATCGAGGCGGCGACCGTCGCCGAGGTCTGGCCCGCGCTCGAGCTCGGCGATGAGCCGGCCGGGCTGCTGTACGCGGTCAACAAGACGTATGCGGAACACGGGCACGTGCTCGCGGACGGCGACGAGGTTGCGGTGATCCCGCCGGTCTCGGGAGGCGCTTTCCGCCTCAGCGAGGAGCCGCTCTCACTCGACCAGGTCGTGGACGAGGTGCGCGACGAGCGCGCCGGGGCGATCGCCACGTTCACCGGCACGACGCGCATTCACTCGCGCGGGCGGGACGTGGAGCACCTCGACTACGAGGCGTACGAGGGCATGGCTGAGCAGGTGATGGATGAGATTGCCGAGTCGCTCGCGGGCCGATATGAGCTCTGCGCCGTCGCGATCCACCATCGCATCGGACGCGTCGGGATCGGCGACACCTCGGTCGTGATCGCAGTCTCGGCTCCGCACCGCCAGGACGCGCTCTCCGCCTGCAAGGACGCGATCGACGAGCTGAAGGAGCGCGTGCCGCTCTGGAAGAAAGAGGTCTACGCCGGCGGCGAGGAATGGATCGGCCAGGGCTCATGAGCGACCTCGGTAACTACAACCCGATCGAGCCGCGCCGCACCGACTGGCGGGCGGGGGTCAAGCGACTCACCGGGCCGCTCATCGCCGGGGCGATTGCGCTCGCCAAGTTCTCGTTCATCCTGATCAAGGCGGGCAGCATCTTCATCGCCGTCGGCGCGTATGCCCTGATCTGGGGTTGGAAGTTCGGCGTCGGCATCGTTGTCCTGATCCTGCTGCACGAGACCGGCCACTACCTCGAGGCAAAGCGCGAGGGGCTGCACCCGAAGCTGCCGGTCTTCGTGCCCTTCCTCGGCGCGTACGTCGCCTATACCCGCGGCAACCCCTGGCAGACCGTGCGCGTTGCGATCGCCGGCCCGATCTTCGGTGGCCTGGCCGCGCTCGTCTGCTACCTGATCGGCCGCGCGCAGGGCTCTGATCTGATGCTCGCGCTCGCGTACTTCGGGTTCTTCCTCAACCTGTTCAACCTCGTGCCGGTCGGGATCTTCGACGGCGGCGCAGTCTGGCGGTCTGCACGCTGGCTCCGGCTCGGCGGCGGCGGGGCCAAAGCAACCATCGCCTACGCGCTCTACTTCGGTACAGCCCTCGCACTCGTGGTCGGGATGATCGCGGCGCACGTGCCGCAGCATCGGCTGTGACGGACGACCGCAAGATCCTCGACGCGGGCACGTCGGACATCGAGGAGTCGGTAGCGAAGATTGCCGCCGAGTTCCGTGCCGGTTTCCAGCTGGTCGCGCAGGTCCGGTCGCCCGCGGTCGCGATGTTCGGCTCAGCACGCGTCGACGAGCACAGCAAGCCGTACCGGTCGGCGCGCGAGGTCGGCCGGCGCTTCGGCGAGGCCGGGTGGTCCGTCGTCACCGGCGGCGGCGGGGGCGTGATGGAAGGAGCAAACCGCGGCGCTCAGGAGGGCGGCGGCCAGTCGATCGGCTTCAACATCAAGCTGCCGCACGAGCAACATTCGAACCCGTATCTCGACCTGGATCACACGTTCGACCACTTCTACGCGCGCAAAGTCTGCTTCGTCCGGCCGGCCGAGGGATTCGTGATCTTCCCCGGCGGATTCGGCACCCTGGACGAGCTCTACGAGTCACTGACGTTGATCCAGACCGGCAAGATCCGGCATTTTCCGGTCGTGCTGTTCGACTCGGACTACTGGACCGAGATGATCGAGTGGTTCCGGGCAGAGCTGATCCCCGACGGGATGATCTCGCCCGGTGACGTCGACCTCTTGCACCTGACGGACGATCCCGCGGAAGCGGTGCAGCTCGTCCTCGATCGCTACGAGGAGCGGCGCGCAGACTCAGCAGCAGCGCCCAAGGAGGACGCGCAGTAACGCGAGCGTCAGATGCTCGAGGGAAGCACGATGTACGGGCCTGGCGGGGTCTTGCCGGGGCCGTAGACAGTCGTCGGACTGTCCGGGATGTAATGCGAGCGGAAGGTGTCGCTGCGTAGCTTCGCGCCGGACGCGTCATAGACGGTTCGGTCGACCGTCACGTCGAAACCCTGCTCGCCCGTGCCCGCGACGACCTTGACCGAGCCTCTCGGCGCCGTCGGGTCGACGGCGTAGTTCATCGACGGGCCGGTCCAGTTCGTCTGCGAGCTCGTCCGGGAGACGACGCGGCGATGCTCGGACGTGCCGTAGAAGATGAAGGTCAGCGTCGAGTCCGTGTAGGTCGTCTTGATCAGCAGGCCGTGCTCGAGGTCATTGCGGAACTTGAAGTCCGGGCCGCCCCAGGACACCGTCGCGTCGCGTCCGATCGGGTAGTGCGCGAGGTACAGGTTGTGGTTCGTCCGCTCGAGGATCGGCAGGCCGAGCTCGAACGCGTCATTGAACAACGTGGTCGCCGTCTGGCAGACGCCGCCTCCGATCGAGGGCAGGACGAGCGAGCCGATGATCATCTGTCCCTCGAGGAATCCGCGCGCGGATGTGCGCTCGCCGACGACGTCGTTGAACGAGAACTCTGCGCCGGGCTTGATCACGGTTCCGTCGATGAAGGCGGCCATCAGATGCACGTTGTGGATTCTGTTGGACGACGAGTCGCCCATCTGCGTGGTGTAGGAGACGAGCTTGCGGCGGATGCCGAGCGCGTTCGCCTTCGCAGTCGAGAGCTCCGCGTCGCGCGCCCCGAGCTCGATCGCGGCGGCGTGGTCTGTGTGCGCCGCTTTCGTGACTGCGACGACGACCTTCAGCGGATCGACGTCCCGGCCCGGCCGCGACGCAACGACGTGGACGAGATCGCCGGAGACGGCGAACTGTGCGTTGTGGGCGTGCGTGATCCACCGCCCGAGCCGCGGGCGGACGACACGTGCAAGCGCGTCCGCGTCGAAGCCGACGGCAAACCGGTGCGTGCGTGACCGGATCCGCAAAGCGCGCGCAAGCTGCACGGGCGTCAGCGCGCCGAGCTGGGCGCCGTGGTAGGAGATCGAGACGGGACGCGCGAGAAGAAGCTCTGCCGTCGACGCGGCACTACGGGCGGCCGGGTCGAGGATCGCTGGTCGCGAGACGGCAAACGGCGCATCGACGACGTCGCCGTTTCGCGCAAGCCGGTGCACGAGCTCGGCCGAGTCGAGTTGTCGCCCGACCTGGGCGGGCGTGACGACGGCCTGCGTTCCGTGCAGCACGACCTGCGCGGAAGCCGCGGGACGACCCGCCCGCGCGAGCTCACGGAGAACGTTCCCTGCCCTGCCCGCTCTCCGCACGACCGGTGACACATCATGGTGCTCCGGCACGAGCAGCGAGACCGTCGAGCCTGCCCCGAGTGCACGGGTCGCGGTCGCATGCACGTCGACCGCGACGAGCCAGCCACGAGGCAGGTGGTAGGAGTGACCGCCCGCGCGAATCGTCACCGGGCGCGCAGCCCACGTGCGCAGCGCGGATTGGATCTCGGCGCGCGATTTGCCCCCGACGTCGACCCCGAGCACCGAGACGCCCGGCTTCGCAGCGCCGCGATAGTCGATCCCGCGCACAACGGCCGCCCCGCCTGCGGCGAGCACGATCAGAGTGCCGAGAACGACGAGGGCGCGCTGCACCCGAACAGTAGAGCAGCGACCTCGGAGGGGCGCTCGGACGCAGCCCTTCCGTATCCTCACCCCTGTGGAACTGCGCGATCTGCCCTCGGTCGACGAGCTCTCGCGTGGGAGCGAAGACCCCCTGGCCGTCGACGCAGCCAGGCTGGTGCTCGCGCAAGCGCGCGAGGAGATTCGCGCCGGCGCCGACCCCGGCGATCTTGCGCGTCGCGTCGGGGACGAACTGCGCGCAGCGCGACGCCCGGCGCTCCGCCGGGTGCTGAACGCGACGGGCGTGCTCGTCCATACGAACCTGGGCCGCGCACCCCTGCCTGCGGCGGCGATCGAGCGCGCGCTCGAGGTCGGGCGGGGCTACTCGAACCTCGAGTACGACCTCGCCGACGGAAGCCGCGGCTCGCGGCAGGATCACGTCGCCTCGATCCTGCGTCGCCTGACCGGCGCCGAGGCCGCGATCGTCGTCAACAACAACGCAGCCGCGATGTTGCTCGCGCTAGCCGCGCTGGCGGAAGGGCGCGAGGTGCTCGTCTCGCGGGGCGAGCTGATCGAGATCGGCGACGGTTTTCGGATCCCCGACGTGCTCGCTCGCTCCGGCGCACGACTCGTCGAGGTGGGGTCGACGAACCGGACACGAGCGTCCGACTACGACGGCGCCGCGGGCGACGACACCGCGCTGATCCTGCGCGTCCATCAATCGAACTTCCGCGTGGTCGGCTTCGTCGAAAGACCGACGCTGAAAGAGCTCGCAGCCGTCGCACGCGCGCGCTCGCTGCCACTGCTCGACGATCTCGGGTCGGGTGCGTTCGTCGACATCGCCGACGAACCAACAGCCCGCGACGCCCTCGCAAACGGCGCCGACCTCGTGTGCTTCAGCGGCGACAAGCTGCTCGGCGGGCCGCAGGCGGGAATCGTCGTCGGCCGTGCCGACCTCGTCGAGCTCTTGCGGCGGCATCCGCTGCATCGTGCGATGCGAATCGACAAGCTCAGCCTGGCCGCACTCGAGGGCACGCTGCTCCTCTATCTCGAGCCTGCCCGAGCACTCGCAGAGGTGCCGGTGCTGCGCATGCTCCACGAAGACGTGGAGTCCGTGCGGGAACGCGCAGAACGGCTCGCAGCCGAAGTCGGCGGCGAGGTCGAGGAGACCGTGGCCCGGGTCGGGGGCGGCGCGCTGCCGCTAGTCGAGCTGCCGTCGTTCGCCTGCGCGGTCGAGGAGTCGCTGGCTGCTCGACTGCGGCTCGGTGAGCCACCGGTGATCGGCGTGCTCCGTGACGGACGTCTTCTGCTCGACTGCCGCACGCTCGCCGACGACGAGCTCGGCGCTGTCGCAGCTGCCGTGATCGCATGCCGCTGACAGTCGGCACGGCGGGGCACATCGATCACGGCAAGACCTGGCTCGTCCGCGCACTGACGGGCAAGGACACCGACCGCCTCCCCGAGGAACAGGAGCGGGGCATCTCGATCGACCTGGGCTACGCGCCGCTCGAGCTCGCGGACGGCTCGCGCCTGTCGCTCATCGACGTGCCGGGCCACGAGCGATTCGTGCGCACGATGATCGCCGGCGCCTCCGGGATCGACCTCTTCCTGCTCGTGATCGACGCCAACGAAGGCGCACGACCACAGACGCACGAGCACCTCGCCGTGCTTCGACTGCTCGGAGTCGAGCGCGGCGTCGTCGCGATCACGAAGGCTGATTCGGTCGACGACGAGACGCTGGAGCTCGCCGTCGAGGAGGCGCGGGAGCTCGTGCCGGGCGTGGAGGTCGTTCCGGTGTCGGCGAAGACCGGCCAGGGACTCGACGAGCTGCGCGCCGCGCTCGCGCGCGTCACCGTCGACGAGCGAGGGGCCGACGGCGCGGCACGCCTCTACGTCGATCGGGTCTTCAGCCTGCAAGGCATCGGCACGATCGCGACCGGCACGCTGTGGTCGGGGCGGATCGCCGCAGGCGACCTGCTCAGGGTCGAGCCCAGGGGGCGCGCCGTGCGCGTGCGGAGCGTCCAGGTGCACGACGAGTCCGTCGATTTCGCCGCGGCGGGACAGCGAGTCGCTCTCAACCTCCCGTCGCTCGATCGCAACGAGCTCGCCCGCGGCGACGCCCTCGTCGAGCCAGGTCACTACCCGTTGTCCTACCGGCTCGACGTGCAGCTCGACGAGCTCGCAGAGATCCCGGCCGCACTCACGGTGCACATCGGCACGACCGCCGTCACCGCACGCGTCGCGCGCGACGGCGATGTCGCGCAGCTTCGGTTGAGCCAGCCGGTCGTCGCCGCACGCGGTGACCGGGTGATCCTTCGCACCGAGACGACGGTCGGTGGTGGCCTCGTCCTCGACCCCGCGCCTCCGCGGGGCCTGGACCGCGAGCGGCTCACCTTGCTCGCCAGCGAGGATCCGGCAGTGATCGTCGGCGCTCTGGTCGACGAGCCGACCACGGGCCGCGCGCTGCAGGCGCGCGGACTGCTCGCACCGGCCGAGCTCGCACGAGGGCTCGCAACGCTCCGGAGCGCCGGCGACCACTATTTCTCGGAACGCTGGCTGACGGAGCTGCGCCGCCGTGCCAGGGTCAGGCTCGCAGCTCGGGCGGCGGAGCATCCGCTCGATCCGGGGATCGCCCTCGCCGAGTTGCTGCCGAACGAGCCGTGGTCGTCGCAGGTCGCGAACCTGCTCGAGCTGGAGCGTCGCGGCGCAAAGGTCTACCTCCCGGGCACAACGGCGAGCCTCGGCGAACGCGTGCGGGCCGCAGCGGAGCTCGAGGCGCTGCTGGAGCGTGAGGAGATCGCAAAGGTCGAGGACCGGCAGCTCGCCGCGTTCCTCGAGGAGGAGGGACGGCTGCGGCTCGTCGGCGACGGCTTCGCGGTTCGAGTCGGCCTCTACGAGCGCGGACGCGAGCTGCTCACGACGCTCGACCCGATCGCGCTTGCGAGCTTCCGAGATGCGCTTGGCGTCGGTCGGCGCACCGCGCAGCTCCTGCTCGAACGGTACGACTCAGACGGCCTGACGCTGCGTCGAGGCGATGTGCGGGTGCTGAGAAGAGCCCGTGCCTGACCGGAACCGCCGGGAGCGTGAAGAAGCTGCGCAGCCGCCGATCTGTCCGGCGTGTGGCGTGACCCAAGGGATGGTCGTCGACGGCGACGACATCGAGTTCATCTGCCTGGAGTGTGGATTCTCGGACAGGCAAGACGGCTAGCCGGCTCAGTGCGAGCGGCCGGTAGAGCGGATGGCGGGTGAGCGCGCACAGGTCGCGCCCACCCGCAGATCGTCCGTTAGAAGCGGCCGCGCCCGAAGAAACCGAGCAGAGCCAGCACGAGAATGACGATCAAGATAATCCAGAGAATGCTCATCGAAGGGGCCTCCCGTCGTTGGTTACGCAAGAACAACGGACGAGGGCACGATTTGGGTGCGGGTCAGTTGAAAGATTCGCCGTCGAGACTGACCGAGCCGTCGGGCCGAAGCGTCCAGAACGGGTTGTGCGCAACCTCCCACGGGTGGCCGTCGGGGTCGATGAACATTCCCGAGTACCCACCCCAGAAGGTGGCCGCCGGCTCCCGCGCAATCGTTGCACCCACACCGCGGGCTTCCGCGACGACGGCGTCCACCTCGGCGGTTGAGCCGACGTTGAGGGCGAGCGTCACCCCGCCCCAACCGCCCCC
>JACDGR010000135.1 GCA_013821525.1 Actinomycetota bacterium | reverse complement strand
GCCGGGGCTGCGTTCCGCGCCGGCGGCTACGTGCGACCCCCGCTACGCCTCGCGGAGGGCGAGGCGCTCGCACGCGAGGCGCATGCACTGCTCGACGTCTCGGACGGGCTCGCGGTCGACCTCGCGCACATCGCCGGGCGCTCAGACGTTCGCTGCATCGTCGAGCTGGAGCGCGTGCCGCTCGCGCCGGGCGCGACCCTCGAGGATCTCGGCTTCGGCGAGGACTACGAGCTGCTCGCCGCGACCGGCGAGGCGCTCGGCCACACGGTGATCGGCCGGGTCGAGGCAGGCCGGGGCGTCGAGCTACTGCGGGCGGGCAAGCCGCACGCGCTCGGCGGCTGGCAGCACTTCGTCTGACGCTCCGCCCGCTCTCAGCCGCTCTGGTAGGTCGGCTCCACTGAGACGAGCGGCGTGACGGCCTGGTCGAGGCCGACCGCTGAGAAGCCGGTCTGTGCCAGGAAGACCATCCGCGAGCCCGACGGGAGCGGCGAGAAGCTGATCCCTGTCCCGCCGCCGACGATCTTCCCGGTCGCATCAAGGAGGACGATCGAGATCGAGGCCAGCGTCAGCGTCTGCTTCGAGGTGTCGTTGACGATCTCTCCGTCGACCTCGCCGACGAAGCCCGTGTCGGTCTGGGACGGCTCGATCCGGACGTTCGCGAAGTGCGGCAGCGGCGTCGCCTTCGTCGGCTCGTGAGCCGTCACCTTGACCGTGACCTCGAGCTTCGTCCCAGGGACCTGCGTGCGCATCTGCACCGAGTCCCCGAGCGCGTAGGTACCTCCGGCGCTTACGAGCTTGACGCTCTTCGTCACCGTGCCGATCAGCTCGCCGTTTGCCGAGGCGAAGTTGATCAGGACGTAGACGTCCTTCGCATCTTCCTTCGTCGAGGTGTTCTTCAGGATCAGGCCATAGCTGACGGCGCTACCCGTGCTGTAGCTGTCCGGCCGCTGGGAGTAGCCCTCCTTCTCGATCATCACGACCGGCGCAGCGCTCGGCACGTCGCCGCCCTTCAGCGCAGCGGCCCGCCAGGCTCCCGAGCGCTGCCACGTGACGCCGCAGCGCACGGTCCAGCGCGCCGCGCCGAGCGTGGCGTTCGTCGGGGCGCGGAACGTCCAGCTGACCGAGCCCGCGCGGGGCGATTTGACACCACTGTCCTGGGTCGCGCCGTCCGAGTAGCGCACCTCGGCGAGGCAGACACCGTGCGACGGCGTGCGCACGGCGATGCGTACGGGCTGGCCACGATGGACGACCGTTGCGGAGCCGGCGGCGACATTCATCGCCGAGGTGGCGCTCGCAGCGCAGGCGGCGAGGGCGGCTGTTGCTGCGATGGCGCAGATAGGACGGAGCGGCGGCACGAATCCCCCAGATGTCGTTGCCCGGCCGCCCCCGGTCGGTTGTCCGTCATCGTCAGCGACGCAGGCGCAGGGCGCCTCCCCCGCGGGAGGGATCAGAGGTACGCCGAAAAGGTCTTCTCGAAGTGCTGCTTCGGCCGCGCGCCGTAGACCGACGCCTTAGCTTCACCGCCGGCGAATAGCGTGACCGTGGGGATCGAGAGCACGCCGCAGAGGTCTGCGGTGCGGGGGTTCTCGTCGATGTCGATCCGGACGAGCTCGACGCGTTCGGAGCCGGCAGCGAGCGCCTCGAGCACCGGCTCGATCGCCTTGCACGGCCCGCACCACGGCGCCCAGAAATCGACGATCACCGGCCTTTCCGACTGCAGGACCTCGAGGTCGAACGTCTGATCGGTGACCTCGCGCACGAGAGCCACGCTACCCGCGCAGCCGCAGGAGCGGCACGCGCCAGATCGCCTCGAGCACGACCGCGCGGCTCATCTTCGAACGCCCGACCTCGCGGTCGGCGAACGTGATCGGGATCTCGATCACACGCCACCCTGCCTGCTTGACGCGATAGGTGGTCTCGATCTGGAAGGCGTAGCCGCGCGGTGTTATTCCGTCCAGGTCGAGCTCCTCGAGCACGTCGCGCCGAAAGCACTTGAACCCGCCCGTCGGGTCCTTGACGCCCATCTGCAAGAAGATCGCGGTGTAGACGGAGCCGCCGCGCGAGATCAGCTTGCGGATGAGCCCCCAGTTCCGCGTCTTGCCGCCCGGGACATAGCGCGAGCCCAGCACGAGGTCGGCGCCCCGCTCGGCTGCCGCGATCAAGCGAGGGACGTCGGCCGGGTCGTGCGAGAAGTCGCAGTCCATCTCGAGCACGAGCTCGGCGCCGTCGGCGAGAGCGCGGTGGAAACCGGCGATATATGCGCGGCCCAGCCCTTCCTTGCCCTTGCGGTGCAGCACGTCGAGGAACGGGTGCTCCGCTGCGAGCGCGTCGGCGATCTCCCCCGTGCCGTCAGGCGATGCGTCGTCGATCACGAGCACGCGGTCGCCGTCGCGGAGTACGCCCGAGAGCGCTTCGATCATGCGGGGGAGGTTTTCCCGCTCGTCGTAGGTGGGGAGGCAGACGGTGGCGCGCATCGGCCCGCCTATGATCGCTGCCGTGGCGGAACTCGCGCGGAACGACCAACTCGCGGAGCAATTCGACCTCCTCGCAGACCTGATGGAGCTCGAGGGCTCGGACGGCTTCCGGATCAGCGCCTACCGGCGTGCCGCCGCCCGCATCCGCGAGACGCCGACGTCCGTCGCCCAACTCGCGCTGGACGGAAAGGCCGTGAAGCTGCAGGACATCGGCAAGACGATCGAGGCGAAGATCGTCGAGATCGTCGAGGACGGTGAGATCCATGCGCTGACCAAGCGCAAGCTCGTGGTGCCCGCCGAGGTTGCGACGTTCATGCGTCTGCCCGGGCTCGGTCCCAAGACGGCTCGCAGGATCTGGCAGGAGCTGGGGATCACGACCGTCGCCGCGCTGCAGGCAGCCGCCGAGGCGGAGCAGCTCCGCGGGCACGCGGGGATCGGGGCGGGGACCGAGGCGAAGATCCTGACGGCGCTGGCGCAGCCGAAGGCGACCGCCGGTCCGCAGCGAGCGCTCCTCGGCACCACGCTGCCGAAGCTCCGCGCGGTCGTCGAGGTGCTGCGCGAGCACCCGGCGTCCGTGGAGGTGTCGCTCGCGGGCTCCGCCCGCCGGATGCGGGAGACGGTGCGCGACCTCGACATCATCGCGACGGCCACCGACCCGAAGGCGCTCGTCGACTACTTCTGCGCCCTTCGCTGGGTGGTGGACGTCGCGGCCAGGGGCTCGACGAAGGCGACGGTGGTCTCTCACGACGGGCTGCGGTTCGATCTGCGCGTCGTCCCACCCGAGAGCTACGGCAACCTCCTGCAGCACTTCACTGGCTCCAAGGATCACAACGTCGCGCTCCGCGAGGACGCGGTGCGCCGCGGCTTCTCCGTCTCCGAATACTCGGTCACGATCGTCGAGACCGGGGAGGAGCACTCGTTCGCGACCGAGGAGGAGGTCTACCGCTTCCTCGGCTACAGGTGGATCGCACCGGAGCTGCGCGAGAACGGTGGCGAGCTGGCGGCGGCGCGTCTCGACGCGAAGAAACGCGGTGAGCTGCCCGACCTCGTGGAGCTCGCGGATCTGCGCGGCGACCTGCATACGCACACGACATGGTCGGACGGGAAGGACTCGCTCGAGGACATGCTCGCCGCCGCCAAGGCGCGGGGGTACGCCTACTACGCAATCTGCGATCACTCGCAGCGTCTGCGCGGTGACTTGCTCAAGCAGCAGTCGGAGCAGATCGACGCGTTGCAGGAGCTCGTGCGGCCGCTGCAGATTCTCAAGGGCATCGAGGTGAACGTGCGCCCCGATGGGACGCTCGACGTCTCGGACGAGGACCTCGCGTCGCGCGACTGGGTCGTCGCCTCGGTTCATTCGCGCTTCGACCATGACGCGACCGAGCGTGTGCTCGCAGCGATGGAGAGCCCCTACGTCGACTGCGTCGGCCATCTGACGAATCGCCGGATCGGGAAGCGTCCGCCGGCGCCGGTCGACGTCGAGCGCGTGATCGCGAAGGCTGCCGAGACGGGGACGTTCCTCGAGCTCAACTCGCAGCCCGACCGGCTCGATCTCTCGGACGTGAACGCGCGCGCGGCGCGTGAGGCGGGCGTCAAGGTAGTGATCGACTCCGACGGTCATCAGATCGGAGCACTCGACTACGTCGAGCTCGGTGTCGGTCAGGCGCGTCGTGCGTGGCTGACGAAGGACGACGTGCTGAACACGCGCACGTGGAAGCAGATACAGAAGCTGCAGAAGCAGCGGGCGTAGGGAGTCACGTTGACGTTTCACGACGACCTGCAGCGCGCGACCGACTGGGTCGAGCGGTACCTCGCCGGTGTGGGTGATCTGCCCGTCGCCACCACCGTCGAGCCCGGCGCGATCCGCGCACGGCTGCCGGTCTCCGCTCCCGAGCAAGCGGAGCCGTTCGAGGCGCTGCTGCGCGACCTGGACGAGCTGATCGTGCCGGGCCTGACCCACTGGAACCATCCGCGCTTCTTTGCCTGGTTCGCGAACACCGGGTCGGAGCCCGGGATCCTGGCCGAGCTCCTGATCGCTGCGCTGAACGTGAACAACATGACCTGGCTCGCCTCGCCCGCCGCCACCGAGCTCGAGGTGACGGTGCTGGACTGGCTCGCGCAGCTCGTCGGACTGCCGCGCGGCTGGCACGGTCACATCGAGGACACAGCGTCGACCGCGACGGTCGCAGCGCTCGCGGCTGCGCGTGAGCTGAAGCCGGGCGGCGTCGTCTACGCGTCGGAGCAGGCGAACTTCAGCGTCGAGAAGGCGGCCCGCCTCGTCGGCCTCGAGTTTCGCAAGGTGCCGGTCGATGCCGAGTTCCGCATGCAGACGGACTTCCCGCTCGAGGATGCATCCGCGGTCGTCGCGACCGTCGGAACGACCGGAACGACCTCGGTCGACCCGGTGCCCGAGCTCGCCGACCGGTGCGCCGCGGCAGAGGTCTGGCTGCACGTGGACGCCGCCTATGCCGGCTCGGCGGCCGTGTGCCCGGAGCTCCGCTGGTGCCTCGACGGTTGCGACCGGGCGGACTCGATCGTGATCAACCCCCACAAGTGGTTGTTCACTCCCATGGACTGCTCGGCGCTCTGGACGCGCCGGCCCGAGGCTTTTCATGACGCGTTCGCGCTCGTGCCGGAGTACCTCGCCTCGACCGAGGCGGCGATCGACCTGAAGGACTACGGCCCCGCGCTCGGCCGGCGGTTCCGTGCGCTGAAGCTCTGGGCGGTGCTGCGCTGGTACGGCGCCGAAGGGCTGCGCGAGTTGATCCGCGAGCACGTCCGGTTGGCGCAGCTGTTCGCGGAGTGGGTCGACGCGGAACCGGGGTGGCGCGTCACCGCGCCTCATCCCTTCTCGACGGTGTGCTTCCGCCACGAGGGCCTCGACAACTTCGAGCTAGCACGCGCCACGACGGCGACCGGCGAGGCGTTCGTCGCAGCGACGAGGCTCGGCGGCGAGGACGTGATCCGGCTCGCGATCGGCAACGAGCGCACGACGGAAGCCGATGTGCGGCGGACCTGGGAGGCGCTACGTCGATGCGCGACGGCGTAGAGAATGAGCCGGCGCGGCGGCACCGCGCGGTCGTCTTCGATCTCTGGGAGACCCTGATCGACTGGGACCCCGAAGGCGCGGCCCGGATGGTCGCGCAGGTCGGCGCGGTTGCGGGGGACGGTTTCGTCGAGCGCTGGAACTCGTCGACGACCCGCTACGTCGCTCCGCTCCGCATGGCGCTTGCGGAAGCAGGCGTCGGCGAAGGGCTGATGGACGAGATCTGCGCGATCCGCCTTGCCTATCACCGCAAGGCGCTCGTCCCCCGTCCTGGTGCTGTTGACACGCTGCGCGAGCTGAAGCGTCTCGGCTTCCTCGTCGGCCTGATCACCGTCTGCAGTGAAGACATCGTGCGGCTCTGGCCCGAGTCGGACTTCGCGGGGCTCTTCGACGCGGAGGTCTTCTCGTCCCAGGTCGGACTGTCGAAGCCGGACCCGCGGATCTATCTGCACTGTTGCGAGCTGCTCGACGTCGAGCCGCACGAGGCCGTCTTCGTCGGCGACGGTGCGAACGACGAGCTTGCGGGCGCGCGCCGTGTCGGCATGGAGGCGATCCTGATCGAGCGCGAGGGTGAGGACCCGCTGTGGCCCGAGATCGCCGACTGGGCCGGCCCCCGCGTGACGACGATCCCTGGTGTTCTCTCCGTGCTCGAACGCCTCTGAGCTCACTCCGAGCCCGTGTCGGGCCGATGGGGCTGGTGAGCGACGTGCACAATCCGCCCTATGCCCCGCGTGCGCAGGCCGAGGCGTCAGGCTCCGGCGCTCGAGCTGCTCGAGGCGACGCTGCCCGAGCTGCGGCGTGGGTTGACGGAGAGCGCCGCTCGAACGGTCGCGTACGAGCTGTTCGAGAAGCTCGGATACGGCGCGGTTGCGGTCACGGATACGCAGCGCGTGCTCGCGTTCGTCGGAGCCGGTGCCGATCACCATGCCGCCGGCGACAGACCGATTCGGCCTGTCTATGAGGCGATCGCACGGGGCGCACCCTTGCTCGCGCCGCTCGGCATTCGCACCGAATGCACGCATCCGGCCTGCCCTTTGGGCGCAGTCGCCGTTGTGCCGTTGCAGATGCGCGACGGCGCGGCCGGTGCAGTCGCTGCGTTCGCGACCGCCGGGTCACCGCTCGACGAAGGCGCCGTCGAGACGCTCGAGCTGCTCGCAAAGCAGCTTTCGGCGCAGCTGCAGCTGTCAGAGCTGGCCGCTGCGACGACGACGGCGTTGCAGGCGCAGATGGAGCCCCACTTCGTCTTCAACGCGTTGAACACGATCGCCGCGTTCATCCGCACGGAACCCGAACGCGCGCGCAAGCTCGTGCTCGCGTTCGCCGATCACCTGCGCAGCAGGCTCGCCCGGCCGGGCGAGTTCATCACGCTCGAGGAGGAGCTGCGACATGTGCGTAGCTATCTCGAGCTCGAGCAGGCGCGCTTCGGCGAGGGCCTCGGAGTGAAGATCGATGCCGCACCGGACGCCCTCGGCGTCCGGCTGCCGCCGCTGCTCGTGCAGCCGCTCGTCGAGAATGCGATCAAGCACGGCAAGACGGATCGCCCGCTGCACCTGCTCGTGCGTGCGCGTGTTCGCCGCGGCAAGCTCCGTGTGACCGTACGCGACGACGGTCGCGGCATCGCCCGCGAGGCGATCGAGCGCGTGCTCGAGTCGGGGGTCGGGGAGGGCACCGGCCTCGGCCTCGCGAACGTCAACGGTCGGTTGCAGGCGCACTACGGTGAGCACGTTCGCCTTCGCTCGTTCCCGTTCGGAACCGTCGTCCGGCTCGAGGTGCCGCTCTCGTGATCAAGGCGTTGCTCGTCGACGACGAGACGCCCGCGCGCTCCGAGCTGCGCTTCCTGCTCGCCGAGCACGCCGACGTGGCGGTGGTCGGCGAGGCGGCGAGCGCGGCCGAGGCGATCGAGCTCGCGCGCGACTTGCGCTACGACGTCGTCTTCCTCGACATCGAGATGCCGGGTCTGACAGGCGTCGAGGCGGCCCCGCTCGTGCAAGAGCGCCGGGAGCCGCCGGCAGTCGTCTTCGTGACCGCCCACGCGCATTACGCCGTCGAAGCGTTCGCCCTCGAGGCGTTCGACTATCTGCTGAAGCCGGTTGATCCAGAGCGGTTGGCGCGCGTCGTCGAGCGGCTGCGCGAACGGACGACCGAAGACGTGACGCCGGTCGAGAAGATCCCCGTCGTCTCGGGGAGCCGGACGGAGCTGCTCGACTTCGACCAGGTGCACTACGTGCAGGCAGACGGCGACTACAGCCGCGTGCACACCTACGACCGCTCGTACCTGTGCACGTCTTCACTCGGCGAGCTCGAGCAGCGTCTCGGGCCGCGCTTCTCGCGCATCCACCGCTCGCATCTCGTCAATCTCGCGAAGGTCGCAGGCGTCCGTCGCGCAGGCCCCGACCGCATCCGGTTGCAGCTCGCCGACGCCACGCAGACCGAGCTCGATGTCGCTCGCAGACAGGCGCGGCTGCTGCGAGAGCGACTCGGGCTCTAGTAGCGGCTTGATGTGAGACGCGCGCGCAGGCACGCAGTTCCACATCAAACCTCTATAGGCCGCGCAGCAGCTCGAAGAACGCGTCGGTCGATTCGACCGCCACGTCGGCGCGCGCCGCGAGCTCGCCCGGGCTCTCGTGTGAGACGACGGCGACTCGGACTCCGACCTCGAGCCCGTCGAGCGCCGCAAACCCGTCCAGGTCGGTGGTGTCGTCGCCTGCATAGAGCGCGCGACGCAGGCCCGTCTGCTCGAGGAGCGCTTGCACGGCGGTGCCCTTCGAGACGTCGATCGGCGGCAGGATC
>JACDGR010000134.1 GCA_013821525.1 Actinomycetota bacterium | reverse complement strand
GCTCGGGGCCGCTGCGGCAACCGAGGGGTACTCGCACGAGCGCGTGCGCCAGCTGGAGGCAGAACTCCGCCGCAGGCTGCGCGAGTCGTCGCCGTACGCACCGCAGGTCGCCGCGGCGCTCCGCGTCGTCGAGGCGTGGGCGCCGGACAGCCGCACACACATCGCAGACCAGCTGCGGCGCTCGGGCGTGACGGCCGCTTCCTTCGATCCGGCGGGAGTGCTCACCGCCGCCGAGCTCACGGGCGCCGAAACCCATGCGGTCATCAAGGAGGGCGTCGTCGTGACGCGCGAGAACCCGTTCCCTGAGGGCGAGCTGACCAACGTCGCTCGGAGGCTCGCCGCGCCCAACGGCGCGACGAGTGTCGGCGAGGTCGCGCGCGAGGTTCGAGCGAGCCCCGACCACGTACGGCGGTTGCTCTCACTGCGCAAAGAGATCACCTGGCTCGACGAGCCACACAACTGGCTGCAGCTGCCACGCACGCATCGTCGCCTGACGACGATCCTGCGGAAGATGCTCTCGATCACGCCGTCGCTGTCGCTCGACGATGCGAATGACGGGCTCCAGCGGTCGTTTCGTCCCGTTGTCTTGCCGCCGGCAATCCTACGCCGGCTCTGCGAGTCGTTCGGTTGGCTGGCCGTCGACGGCAACCGCGGCACCGTGCGGACGCGTGAGCGCCTTGACCGTGCGAGCGTGCTCTCTCCCGTCGAGCTCGGACTCGTGGAGATGTTCCAGGAGGCAGGCCCCGTGTTGCAGTACAGCGAGGCGATCGCGATCGGCGAGCGTCTGGGGCTCAACCGGCACAGCATCGGCGTCTACTTGACGCGGAGCCCCGTCCTCGACACGCTCTCGCGCGGGCGCTACGCGCTTCGCGGCAGGCTCGCCTACGACGCGGCAGCAGCGGCGGCGTGAGCAGCGCGCCGACACGAGGCCGCGACGCAAGCTCGCGAGCACCGGCCCGACGTGATTCTGATGAACCTCGGCCTGCCGCACCTCGACGGCTTCGCCGCGACGGAGCAGATCCTCGCGCACCAGGACGTTGCGGTCGCGGCGCTAACGGGACGCAGCGACAGCGTGAGCCTCGACCGCGCGGCGCGGGCCGGCGCCGTCGACCACGTGCTGAAGCCGTTCAGCGACGGGAAACTCGTCGCGACGCTCTCGCACGTACTCGCCGAGCGGCACGCCACCGGAGCGCTCCGCCGACACCCCTGGGCATGCGGCTTCGAGTTCGGCGTCGACTTGACCTTCGCCGGGATCTCCCGCATGGGCCGCGAGGGATAGCCACTGAGCCGCGTCAGTCAACGACGGTGACGCGGTCGCCGATCGTGATCGCGCCCGCGGTGAGGATGTCCGCGCGAAGTCCACCCCGGTGGACGAGTGGTCTCAGCAGTCCTGGCCGCGCGAGCCGCTCGAGGTGGGAACAGGGTTCGGCGAGTCTTGCGCCAAGGCACGTGACCGTCCCGACGTGGAACGTCTGGTCGACAAGGGCGTTCAGTGAGATGCCGGAGGTGACGATGTTGCGGCGCGCGTCTTCCCACGAAAGGTCGACTTCGTCCAGAGCATCCGCCTCGACGAGAGTGAGTTCGTAGCCGCGCCCCGGCGCGCTGAACGTGCCCGTTCCTCTCGCATAGCGATCGCCGTCCAGCCCGTGACCAGGCAACGCGTCGACCGAATCGACCCGTCGGAGCTGAGCCTCCGCTTCCGGAGCGATGAGGATCCCGACCACAACTCCAACGTCGCTCGTCGCGCCATAGGGCGTGCGTGTCGAAAGGTGCAGATCAAGTGGAGCCAGCATCAGACCGGCTTCGATCTCCGCGTTCTCGCGGTGCGCGCCGCCCGGATCGAGCCAGACACCTGACGGTGATCCGAACATGACGACGGCGTGGAGGCGATTCGCGCCCCGTATGAGCGCAACCCACAGTCCGGCCCAGGCGAACGAACCTGCGCTGTCGATCGGGACGAGCCCGAGGTTCCGTCCGGCTAGCCACTGCTGGAAGAACCGCTGAGGATCCACGCCATCGACGGGTGCGCTAGGCAACCGCTCGCCGAAGATCTCGGAGAGGCAATCGCGCAGCTCGGACGCAAAGGTCGACACCAGCGCGATCCTAGACAGCGGACGTCGTCAGAGCCGCTTGCCGACCCCTGACGCTCGTTTCCCACGGGGGTGGTGCTGGCCGCACCCTGAAACACCTGCTCGCATCACGGCGCCCGCGTCATGCGGGGCGCACGATCGGAGCAACCAATCTGATCGAAAGGATGCACCCGAATGTTGATGCAAGTGGATTCGAAAGCACGCGACGGCGGAGAGCTTGCACAGCGCTCGGTAGTCGTCTCCGCCCTGAACGTCACGCATTCCCAGGCCCGCGGCGCGAGCGGCGACCGCGTTGCCGAGATTGCCCGTAGAAGCGCAAGCAAGGGTGTCGGCCCCGAACTCCGGGGCCTTCGCGGCCGCAACGGCAACGACGCGATCCTTGAATGAATGCGTCGCATTGGCGAGATCGAGCTTCAGATAGAGCTCCCCGATGCCAGGTGCGCTCGCCAGGCGCGGCGCGCGCGCCAGGGGCGTCCACCCAGCTCCTCCGCCAGCGACTGGCGGCGGGGCCGCAGGCAGCCTCATATCGCCAGATTGATCGCAGCCCCGCCTCGACCCGGGCCGGGCGGTGCGCACCCTCATCCCAGTCAGTAGACCGTTTCGAGCCGCCCGAAGTAGCGGAGGCAGACGCTACCCGCGACCGCCGGAAACTCGCCCTCGCACATCCGGCACCGAAAGTCTCCACAGCCATAGGTGCGCACGATACTTTTCGAAATGAAGTTTTGACAGACGCCCGTTACGTACCGACGGTTTGCGTATCAACTCGATTTTGTAAGACACTCGGACGCGACCCACGCCGGGCTTCCTTCCAGGCCGATCAGACACCGCCGACGCCTGAGGCGCGGCAGAGAGACAAGGAGGATCAAATGGCACTACACCTTGGCGACGCGGCACCGGATTTCGCGGCGGAGACGACCGAAGGCCCGATCCAGTTCCACGAGTGGCTCGGCGATTCGTGGGCCGTGCTCTTCTCGCACCCCAAGGACTTCACTCCCGTCTGCACCACCGAGCTCGGCTACATGGCGAAGATCAAGCCCGAGTTCGACAGGCGCAACGCAAAGCTGCTCGGGCTCTCAGTCGACCCGGTCGACAAGCACGGGCTCTGGGCGCGCGACATCGAGGAAACGCAGGGCCACGCGCCGAACTACCCGATGATCGCCGACGTCGACTTCAACGTCTCAAAGCTCTACGGGATGCTTGGCGCGGACGTCTCCGGCGATCCGGCCGACCGAACTGCAGCCGACAACCAGACCGTCCGCAACGTCTTCATCGTCGGACCTGACAAGAAGGTCAAGCTCATCCTCATCTACCCGATGACGACGGGGCGCAACTTCGATGAGGTACTCCGCGTTCTCGACTCACTGCAATTGACCGCGAAACACAAGGTCTCGACGCCGGTGAACTGGCAGCAGGGCGACGACGTGATCATTGCCGGCTCGGTGTCAGACGAAGAAGCGAGGGAGACATACCCGGACGGCTGGGAGTCGCCGCGGCCCTACATCCGCATCGTCCCGCAACCGAAATAGGGTGCCTCCGAGAATCAGGGATTGCGAGCGCGGCAGTGCGCGCTGCTGTCTCCCGTCCAACGTCCCACCGGGCCCAGGCGACCGTGCTCGGGGACAGCCTGCCGTAGATCGTTCCGCTGGGCCCGGGCGGGCCGAGGCCCTGGCCGGGTGCGCTGCTCAGACCACGCACCCGGCCGGGCTCGACGGGGAACTCAGCCGATTGCGACTGTCGAGCAGATTGAAATCATTCCGAGCGCACGGACGCCTCCGAGCGTCGGGTCAGCTGGGCCCTTGCCTGCGCTTGTCAGGAGCCCGGCCTTGAAGGCGCGGACAATCTGGGCGGTAGAGGTCAGTTGGGTTCGTTTGCCGGCCTTGATGGCGGCAGCCGTCCAGACAACCGGGTGGAGATCCCAGACCGGCGAGTAGTCTGCACTGCCGGGAAGCGTCTGGGTGATGTTGAGCGGGTCGCCCTGACCGAGCACGGCGGACTCGAGACCCTGCCGCTTCGGGTTGTTCTTTCCGAGCGGCCCGTTGATCACCGGGATGATTCCAGAGTTGGCCGCGTCCGGGGCCTTGCCGAGGTTGGGCGCGTACGTGCTCGCCTCGAGTGCCGTGACCAGTGTCCCGGAGCCGTCGGTTCGCAGATAGAGAACCGAGGTGCCGTTGAAGAACCCGCGCAGAAGCTTGAGCGTGACTTGCCGACGCGAGGTGTCGATACTGACGACGGTGTCGCTCTGTCCTGTCGCGTTCTTGACCTGCGGAGCGTCGAGGACAACCCCGTCACCGGTCGTAACAAGCGGGCTGTACGACTGATCTCCGACCGCACCGGGAGCGAACTTGGTCGGCGGAAATCCGGTCGCCGAAGGAACAACCACACGCTTCGGAGCGAAGTTGACGGTGCCCGGGAAGACGACCGTGCTGCCGGCCAGGTGCGCCTTTTCGACAGCGCCGGTCCCGAGCGCCTTGCCGAGTCGCGGCGCGAAGTTGACGCCGCGGCGCTTCGCATCGGCGCGGCTCGAGGAGTCGATCACGACATACCAGGTGGCTTCGCCTGCCGCGGTCTGGCCCTTGAACAACGGAAGCGTGATCGTCTCGGCGTTCCCGTCGACGCTGATCGCGCTACGGATGAGAGGCTTCGCGTTCGCCGACGTAGCTGCACCTGACTGAGCGGTAGCAATCACCGCTGCGGCCAACAGCAGAAGCAGTGCGGGAAGCGCGATGCGCCGTCCACGAAATGACTTCATGAGAGATCCCTTTCTCTAGAAAATACGGAGCGTCCGGCGATCGCTTGCTCGAAGAAATACTCGGACGCTCCAGTAGTAGCCGCAGGTTCTTACAGCCAGATTACGATTTTCGAACGATAGGTTTCCGCAGCCTGAACGGTGGCCAGCGGCGCCGAGCGGCGTCCGTGTCCAAGGAATGACAGCGAGGCAGACCGAGTCGTTCGCTGCTCGGAACGAGGTATCGGGGCTGCGGCCTAGGAGACGGCGGGCAGGGTGAATGACACGCTGGCGCCGCCCCACGCATTGGAGTGTGCGGTGATGCTGCCGCCTTGTGACTCGATGAGGCCGCGTGCGATCGTCAGTCCGAGGCCGCCAGCTCCAGTCGTGCGGCTCCGGCTCGGGTCGGCACGCCAGAAACGATCGAACATCCGTCGCATCGTTTCGGCGGTCAAGCCGGTGCCCGAATCCTCGACGGTGATCCGAACGGCTTGGGCCTCGCGGTCGAGAACAACTGCGATTGTGCCGTCGGAGGGTGTGTGGCGGAGGGCGTTGGTGAGGACATTGAGCAGCACTCGCTCGACCTGCAGGGGGGCGCAGCGTGCCTGTTCGTCCCCGCCTCGTTGCTCGAGCCGGACGTTCTTTGCCCGAGCCTGTGCCGCAATGGTGCGCAGGCAACTGTCGACGATTGGTTGCAGCCGAACGGTTTGCAGCTCGTAGGCGAGCACGCCGGCGTCGATCCGTGCGACGTCGAAGAGGTCTTCGACGAGCGCGCTGAGGCGTCGTGTCTGGTCGGCTAGGTCGGGGAGATATTCCTTTGGCGTAGCAAGGTCGTCCTCGATCGCCTCGAGCATCGCAGTGATCGACGCGATTGGGGTGCGCAGGTCGTGGCTTGCGGCGGCGACGAGCTCGCGCCGGGCGTTGAAGAGTTGCTCCAGGTTTTCGGCCATCGCGTTAAAGGCCCGACCGAGGTCGGCAAGCTCGCGTGGCCCGGTATCAGGTGCGCGGCTGCTCAAGTCGCCCGCGGCGAGGGCAGCGGAGGATCCACGTAGACGCTCGATGCGTTGCACGATCGAGGAGCCAAGAACCAATGCGGCGCCGACGGCTGCCGCAGCGCTGGTCGCTGCGACCCCGAGAATCTTCACATCGTCGCCCATGTGGAACATCACCCAACCCGACAACAGCACTGCGACGAGAGGTAGTGCGACCGCGAGGAACGCGAACCCCGCCAGCTGTAGGCGGACAGTTGGCAGAAGACGTAGGCCGAATGTCGCCACCAACGCAGCGGTGAGCGTGCCGAACGCGACAGCGAGCGCGAAGATCGTCATCCGGCAAACCGGTAGCCAACACCCCAGACAGTCTCGAGTCGAGCCGGCTGCGCGGGGTCGACCTCGATCTTCGAGCGGAGCCTGCGGATGTGCACCGTCACGGTGCCGGTGTCGAGCGCAGCGGCGTAGCCCCAGACCCGGTTCATCAGCTGGTCACGCGAGAAGACGCGACGTGGATGCGACGCGAGGAAGAACAGCAGGTCGAATTCCTTGGCGGTGAGTTGCACCGCGTCACCGTCGATCGTCACGTCGCGTGTCTCCGGGTCGAGGATCAATCCGGAGGCGTTGATTTGTGACCCTGCTTGTGACGGGTTTGCCGCCGCCCGACGGAGCACGGAGCGCACCCGGGCGACCAGCTCCCGCGGCGAGAACGGCTTCGTGACGTAGTCGTCGGCACCGAGGTCGAGCGCGACGATCCGGTCGGTCTCATCGCCACGGGCTGTCAGCATGATCACCGGGATATCTCCCCGCTCCCGGATCCAGCGGCACAACGTCAAACCATCGGTTCCCGGAAGCATGACATCGAGCACAACAAGGCTAGGAGAGCTGGCTTCGATCCGCGCTCGCGCGTCGTCTCCGTCAGCGGCCTCGTCGATCACATACCCGTCGCGCTCGAGATAGCGGGCAACCACGTCACGGACGATCGGCTCATCATCGACGATCAGGATCGTCCGTTTGCTCACGTCCGGCCCTCTGGCAGCCGGATGTAAGCCCATCGGCGCCGCAGCTCGATCTGGGCCATCGAATTGTCCGTCCTCAGTCATCGCGTCGAAACTATCGACTGCCGAGCGCTCCAACGGTTACGGATTCCTGAATTCTCTGCGCGGCCGCGAGCCTTGCGCGCCGTCGTACGTCGGGGATTGTGCCGCTCGCAAGCCGAAAGCTGCGAGTTCATGGACTGTTCATCCTCGCGCAAGAGATTTGCCAGATCGCCGCGGCAGGGTGGCGCCCTCACGGGGGGATCGCCCCGATCCGCAAAGCCAGGAGGTTCGCACGGTGAAGCTCTTTCGACTTGCACTCCCGCTGGCGCTCGCCACGACGCTCTTCACAGTCCTCGCCGGAGGAGCCTCGGCCGCGTCGTCGGTCGTCGGACACGTTTACGTCAACGACAACACCGCGGGGACGAATACGATCGCCGCCTTCGACCGACACGCCGACGGGACGCTGACGCCGACCGCCGGGTCACCGTTTCCAACCGGCGGCGCCGGCACCGGGCACGGCATCGGTGCCCAGGGCGCGCTGCAACAGACCAGCGACGGTCGCTACCTCCTTGCTGTCGACGCGGGCAGCAACCAGATCTCAGTGCTCCGCATCAGTCACGACGGCGGCCTGAAAACCGTCGGCGGTGGCAGCGTCTCCTCCGGCGGCAACGAGCCGCTGAGCATCGCCGTCCACGACAACCTTGTCTACGTCGCAAACGCGGGCGCAGGCGGCAGCAACTACACCGGCTTCACCATCAACCCCGGCGGCCATCTGAGGGCACTCGCAAACTCGACCGTCCCGCTTCCGGACGCCGCCTCCCCCGGTGATGTTCTCTTCAACAGCGACGGCACCAAACTTGTCGGAACCCGCGTCGGCAGCTCGCAGATCGACAGCTTCAGCGTCGGCTCCGACGGGCGGCTGACCGCGGCGGCTGGTTCACCGTTCACAGCCCAGGGGCTCGGCCCCTTCGGAAGCGAGTTCCGCCCCACCGACCCGACCCAGCTGTTTGTCTCTAACGCCCACGACGGCGCAGGAAACGGCACCGTCTCAGCCTTCAGCGACGCAACCGACGGCACTCTCACCTCGATCGGCTCCTCGCCCTACCCCGACGCCCAGACCGCACCGTGCTGGGTCGAGATCAGCCACGACGGCAACTTTCTTTTCGCCGTCAACACCGCCAGCAGCAGCATCTCGCGCTACGCGATCGCCGCCAACGGCGCGCTCAACCTGCTCGGAAGCACGCCGATCAGCGGCACACACGTCGGCGCATTCGACGCAAGACTCAGCCCAGACGGCACGACGCTCTACGTCGTCGAGGACGGAGCTGCCGCCGTCGGCGCCTTCGCAGTCAACGGCGGCACCCTCACCGAACTACCCAGCTCACCGACGGCACTCCCCACCGGCACTGCCGGATTCGGAATCGTCGTCACCTGAGAAAGCGCCTAGTCCCAAATGCAGAGCTGCAGTGGGCG
>JACDGR010000133.1 GCA_013821525.1 Actinomycetota bacterium | reverse complement strand
AGCCATGGTCGAGACTCTCGCGACCGTCGCGACCGGGGCTGTCACCGTCGCGTCCCGCGACGTCCAGCTGAACGGCGTCGCCGTGCAGAACGGCAAGTGGCTCGGGCTCGCAGACGGCGAGCCGGTCGCGGGCGGCGAGAGCTTCGACGAGGTCGCGCGTGCGGTGCTCGAACGGCTGCTCGCCGAGCCGCGCGGCGTGCTGACGCTGCTCACGGGCGAAGACCCGCCCGAACTCGACGGGCTCCTGCGCGAGCTCGCAACGTCGCATCCGGAGCTCGAGCTCGAGGTGCACGACGGCGGTCAGCCGAACTACCCGTTACTCCTCGCGGCGGAATGAGTGCCGCAGCCGTCCGCGTCGTCCTCGTCGAGGACAACGACATCTTCCGCCAGACGCTCGAGCTGCTGCTCGGGATGCGCGACGAGATCCAGGTCGTCGGTAGCGTCTCGAACGGGGAGGATGCAGTTGTGATCTGCCGCGACCTGGCGCCCGATGTGGTGCTGATGGACTACCGCATGCCCGGCCTGAACGGCGCCGACGCCACACGCGCCGTGCTCGACGCGTGCCCGTCGAGCCGCGTCGTCTGCCTCAGCGCATCGGTGAGCGAGCGCGAGGTCGAGGAGGTGCGCGCGGCCGGCGCCATCGCCGTCGTCACGAAGGACGCCGACTTCGACCGGCTCGTTGCCACGGTCTGCGAAGCTGGAGGGGTCGCCGCATGAACCTGAACGCCACCAACACCGCCGTCGTGCTCGACTCGACCGCCGATTTCCCGGCGGCGCCGTCGCGCTTCCCGAACTTCCGCGTCGTTCCGTTGTACGTGCGCTTCGGGGACGAGAGCTTCAAGGACTACGTCGACATCACGCCGGACGTCTTCTACGCGCGGTTGCCGGGTGCGCCTGAGCCGCCGACGACCTCGCAGCCCACGCCGGGCGACTTCCTCGCGGTCTACGAGGAGCTCGAGCCGCAGTACGAGCGAATTCTCTCGCTGCAGATCTCCTCGACGCTCTCCGGCACCTTCGCCAGTGCGCAGGCCGCGGCCGAGCAACTGGGCGGTGAGAAGGTGCGCGTGATCGACTCACGCACCGTGTCGGCGTCGATCGCTCTGCTCGCGCTCGGCGTGCAGCGCAGGCTCGAACGCGGCACGACCGACGAAGAGATCGACGAGTTCGTGGCGCGTTATGCGCGAGATCACCAGCTTCTGTTCACCGTCAACACGCTCGAGTATCTGAAGAGGGGTGGGCGCATCGGCCGCGCCGCGGCGCTCGCGGGAAATCTCCTCAACGTGAAGCCGATCCTCACGATCCGTGACGGCGAGGTCGTGCCGCTGAAGAAGGTACGCGGCAACCACAAGGCCTTCGCCGAGTTCCGTTCCATCTTCGACGAGTCCTCGACCGACTCGCCGTCACTGAAGGTCGGCATCGCGCACGCGGCTGCTCCCGAGCGGCTTGCTGCGCTGCGCGAGCTCGTCGAGCACGAGCGCCCGCACGCTGCGATCGAGGTGTCGACGACGCTCGGCGCAGTGGTTGGCACCCATGCGGGGCCTGGCACCGTCGGGTTCTTCTGGTTCGACGACGCCGACTGAGTCAGCCCTCGCGTGCGGGTCCGTCCGGACCGGGTCCTATGCTCGGTCCCGGTGGCAACGATGACCCGAATGCACGCGGGTTTTACAGGCGTGGTCCAACATGAGTGGCCGAGGCCACGCGGCTTCGTCGCCCCCGAACAGCTGGAGACGCTCGGGATCGACGCGCTCCCTGGCGTCGGTGCATCGCTCGCGAAACGACTGCGCGCTCTTGGCATCGAGACCGTGCGTGACCTGTTGCTCCACCGTCCGCGACGGTACGAGCAGTCTGTCGACGAGATAGCGATCTCTCAGCTCTGGGGCGACGACGAGGTGGCGATCGCGGGCGAGGTGGTCGACGTGAAGACCCGGCGCCTCGGCGGTCGCCGCACGATCGTGACAGCGCGGATCAGGGACGGGAGCGGCCAGATCGGCGCATCGTGGTTCAACCAGCCCTGGCTCGCCGAGAAGCTGACCCCCGGCACGCATCTGCGGCTGCGCGGAAAGCTCGGCCGCTACGGGTTCGACGTCAAGAGCTACGACGTCGGTGCCCCGAAGGCGACCGCCGATTTCGCACCCGTGTACCCCGCGAGCGAGCAGGTTCCCTCGACGAAGTTGCGCGAGCTCATGCGCACCGCACTCGAGCAGTACGGACGCTTCATCCCCGATCCGCTGCCGGCCGACCTCGCGCTCCCGACCCGCGCGGATGCGCTCGGCGCAATCCATTTCCCGGCGAGCCTCGCCGAGGCCGAAGACGCCCGCCGGCGGCTCGCCTTCGACGAGCTCTTCACGCTGCAGCTCATCGTCGCCGGCTCGCGCGACGACGAGGCAACGGCCGAGCCCCTGCCGGCAGCCGGATCGCTCCTCGACCGCTACCGGTCGGTCCTGCCGTTCACGCTCACCGAGCACCAGGAGCGCGCGATCTCCGAGATCGATCTCGATCTCGCGCAGCGCGTGCCGATGCAGCGCCTGTTGCAGGGAGACGTCGGCTCGGGCAAGACGGTCGTCGCGCTCTATGCGCTGCTGCGCGCCGTCGAGCAGAGCCGGCAGGGCGCCCTGATGGCGCCGACCGAGACGCTTGCCGAGCAGCACTTCCTGACGATCGAGCCGCTCTGCGCGCAGCTCGGCGTCCGCTGCGTGCTGCTGACCGGCTCTGCGCGCGCGAAGAAGATCCGCGACGAGATCGCGAACGGCGTTGCGCAGATCGCAGTCGGAACGCACGCGCTGATCCAGCGCGATATCGAGTTCGCTGACCTCGCCGTCGCGGTCGTCGACGAGCAGCATCGCTTCGGCGTCGAGCAGCGCCACGCACTCGCGGAAGGACGCGAACCGCATGTGCTGCACATGACCGCGACGCCGATCCCGCGCACGCTCGCCTTGACGATCTACGGCGACCTGGCAGTCAGCGAGATCGCCAAGCCGCCCGCGAACCGCAAGCCGATCATCACCGCCTGGGTCGGGGCGGAACGCTCGAGCGAGGCGTATGGACGGTTGCGCGTACATCTCGACGCCGGGCGGCAGGCGTACGTCGTCTGCCCGCTGATCGAGCAGTCGGAGACGCGCCTCGCGCGCGCTGCGGAAGAGGAGGCGGCCCGGCTACACCGCGCTGAGCTCGCCGGATATCGCGTCGGTCTTCTGCACGGCCGTCTGAAGCCCGCGGAACGCCGCGAGGTGATGACGCAGTTCAAGGCGGGAGAGCTCGACGTGCTCGTCGCGACGACGGTGATCGAGGTGGGGGTCGACGTCCCGAACGCGACGATCATGATCGTGCAGGAGGCCGATCGTTTTGGCCTCGCGCAGCTGCACCAGCTGCGCGGCCGGGTCGGTCGCGGCGCCGAGCAGAGCTACTGCCTCCTGATCTCGCGCGACAAGCTCGAGCTGACCGACGTCGCCCTGTCGCGGCTCGCCGCACTCGTCGAGACGACCGACGGCTTCGAGCTCGCCGAGGTCGATCTGGAGCTCCGCGGCGAGGGCCAGCTGCTCGGGACGCGGCAGTCGGGCTGGAGTGACCTCCGATTTACGAAGCTGCGCGCCGATCGAGACCTGCTCGAGCAGGCGCGGCAGCTGGCGCGTGACCTGCGCGACGAGGATGGGCCGTGGCTCGATGCAGCCGAGCGCGCCGGTACGCTCGGTGCTGCTTGACCGGTCGACGCCGGCTGTCGAGAATCGGTGTCGCCGTTCGTCGTACCTGTGACAACGTCGTCGTCGAAAATGGGGTGGAAATGTCTCGCACGCTCGTCCTGATCGGCACCCGCAAGGGGTGCTTCGTCCTCGAAAGCGATGCCGACCGGCGAGACTGGAGCGTTCGCGGCCCATTCTGCGAGAGCTGGCCCGTCTACCACGCGGTCTACGACTACGAGTCCGGCGCGATCTTCGCCGCGGCAGCGAGCGAGTGGCATGGCTCCGCGATCTGGCGCAGCAGCGACCTCGGCGAGAACTGGACGCACTCGTCCGAGGGGCTCGCCTACGAGGATGGACGGCGCTTCTCGAAGGTCTCGACGCTTGCATCCCGCCACGGCCGCCTCCTCGTCGGCGCCGAGGCACCGGGGATCTTCGAGAGCCGTGACGGCGGCGAGACCTTCTCGCTCCTCACGACGCTCGCCGGCCAGCCCGGCAGCGAAGGCTGGGACGACCCTGCGAACCAGCCGCCGGGTCACCTTGGCATCTCGGGCATCGAGGTGCATCCCGACGACGAATCGCGCTTCTGGGCGATCGTGCAGGGCGTCGGCCTCTGGGAGACGGCCGACAGCGGCGCCACCTGGACGCCGCGCAACCGCGGGCTGCGGGCGGACTGGCCCCGCGAGCATGAAGAGGTCGGGTTCTGCGTGCACAAGCTGGTGCGCGCCGACGACACGCGCATGTTCCAGCAGAACCACGTCGGGATGCACCGCACCGACGACGGCGGTGCGACGTGGACCGAGATCACCGAGGGCCTGCCGAGCGAGTTCGGGTTCGGTGCGGCCGTCAACCCGCACGATCGCGACACGTTTCTCGTCGTCCCGCTCGACCCGGGGCACGGCCGGACGATGCCGGAGGGCCGGGCGGCCGTCTGGATGACGCGCGACGCGGGCTCGTCGTGGCAGCGCTCCGACCGGGGACTCCCGCAGTCGGACGCCCACCTCGGCGTGCTGCGCCAGGCGATGTGCAACGACACCTACGACGTTCCCGGCTACTACTTCGGCACGAGCACGGGCCAGATCTTCGCGAGCGCCGACGACGGTGGGAGCTGGCAGGAGATCGCGAGCTACCTGCCGCCGATCTCGTCCGTCCACGCCGCGGTCATCGACTGATGGCGGACGTGCACCTGCCGCGCACGTTGACGCCGCTGTTCCCGGATCTCCCACGCCGTCTCGACGTCGACGCGGCTACGGTCGACGACGCGATCGAGCACCTGGAGCAGCGCTGGCCGGGCCTGCGTGACCGGTTGTGCGAGTCGGGCCGTCCGGAGATCCGGCCGCACATCCACTTCTACGTCGACCGGGAGCGAGCGGCACTCGATACGCCGCTCGCCTCCGCGTCGCGCGTCGACGTGATTGCTGCGATCAGCGGCGGCTGACGTACCCTCCGCCAGGCATCCTGCACAACGTGCGCATCATCGCCGGCACACATCGCGGTCACCGGATCGCCGCGCCGCCCGGCCGCGACACGCGGCCGACCTCTGACCGCGTGCGGGAGAACGCGTTCAACCTGATCGGCCCCGTCGACGAGGCCGACGTACTCGACCTGTTCGCCGGGTCGGGTGCAATGGGGCTCGAGGCGCTGAGCCGAGGCGCCGCGAGCGCGACGCTCGTCGAGTCGAGCCGCGACGCGTGCCGGACGATCAACGCGAACCTCGACAAGCTGAAGCTGAAGGCGACCGTGCTCTGCCAGGACGCCGTCCGCGCCGTCTCTCGCGAGCGACGCACCTACGACCTCGTGCTCTGCGACCCGCCCTACGACTTCGACCGCAGCAAGCTCCTCCCGCACCTCGCAGGCCTCCTGAACGAGGACGGTGTGCTCGTCTGGGAGACCTCCGGGCGGGCCGACGCGCCCGACGTGCCGGGCCTCGAGGTGCGTACGTCCCGCAAGTACGGCACCGCACGCCTTACGCTGTTCGAGCTGTGATCACCGCCATCTACCCCGGCACGTACGACCCCGTCACGAACGGGCACGTCGACGTGATCGGCCGCGCCTCGAAGATCTTCGACCGCGTGGTCGTCGGTGTCGTCGGGAATCCGCATCACAAGCAGCCGATGTTCGAGGTGCCCCAGCGGGTCGCGTTCTTGAAGGAGGCGCTCGCGGGGATCGAGAACGTCGAGGTCGATGTCTTCAGCGAGCTCGTCGTCGACTTCGCCCGTCGGTGGGAGGCGAAGGTGATCGTCAAGGGCCTGCGGGTCGTCTCGGACTTCGAGTGGGAGTTCCAGATGAACCAGCTGAACCGGCACCTCGCGCCCGAGATCGAGACGGTGTACGTGATGGCGAGCCCACAGGTGAGCTTCGTCTCCTCGAGCGGCGTGAAGGAGATTGCCCTCTTCGGCGGAAATGTCGAGGAGCTTGTGCCCAAGGCTGTCGCGCGGCGCCTGAAGGAGATGTTTCCGAACGGCCGTGGCGGCGCTCCCCTGTCCGACCAGGAGTAGACTGAACCCACTATGGACGTCCTCGTACTGATCGACAAGCTCGACGACCTCGTGCACAACGCGAAGGCTGTGCCGCTCACCGACCAGGTGCGCATCGACCGCGAGGAGATCTACGACATCCTCGATCAGATGCGCGCGACGATCCCGGAAGAGATCAAGCAGGCGCGGTGGATCGTCAAGGAGCGGCAGGAGATGCTCGCCGAGGCGAAGCGCGAGCAGGATCGGCTGCTGCAGGAGTCGCGCGAGCAGGCCGTGCGCGAGGCCTCGCAGACCGAGATCGTCAAGCTCGCTGAACGCCAGGCGCAGGAGATCATCGACGAGGCTCGCCGCGGTGCGCGCGAGATGCGGCTCGAGATGGAGGACTGGGCAGACGGCATGCTCGCGACGCTCGAGACGAACCTCGACAAGTTCCTCGTCGCAGTCCGGCGCGGCCGCGAACGGCTGCACGAGCGCTCGCAGGAGTCGGTCGTCGCCGGCATCGGCCCGATCGATCTGTCCGAGAACGGCACCGACTACTAGGGAAGTACGGCCCGCGCCGCTGCGGCGGCACGCGGTCGGCCGGCGCTACCCTGCACGCCATGACGAGCTTCAGCCTGCGCCAGGTGAAGCTCCGTCCCGGTGAGCAGCACCGCGAGGCGCTCGAGGTCGAGCTGTCGCCGCTCGACTACGGTGGCCAGCGCTATCTCCCCGTCCCGCACGAGGTTTCAGCCGCGTTCGAGATGACGCGCGCGAACACCGGCACGGTCTTCCGCCTGGACTTCACGACGCGCCTGCACGGCCCGTGTTACCGCTGCCTCGGCGATGCGCTGCTCGAGCTGCCAATTCGGGCGCAGGAGTATCAAGACGAGGCTCCGACGCACGAGGAGATGGAGATGCCCTACATCGAGGCGGACCTGCTGGACGTCTCCGCGTGGGCGCGCGACGCGATCGCGCTCGCGCTCCCGGAGAAGATCCTCTGCCGAGAGAGCTGCGCCGGTCTCTGCGGCGTCTGCGGCAAGAACCTGAACGACGAGCCGCACATCCACGAGGAACAGCACGCCGACCCACGCTGGGCGGCCCTCGAAGCGCTGCGCGACCCCTCCGCCTGACCGCGAGGCGGCCGTCCTGATCCGCGGGCAAGCGCCCGTCCCTTCGAGACATGTCCCGGGGACTGTCCCCGGAACATGTCCTTTCCAGCCGGATGAGCTCCGTTTAGGACCTGTCCCGGGGACAGTCCCCGGGACGTGTCTGCTTGTGACAGGCTCCGTCTGTGATGCCCGAGGCGGAGCTCGTTTCGACCGAGCACGGGCTCGTCCCGAAAGGGCAGGGGTGGTTCGTCGTCAACGCGCGCGAGTCGCAATGGCGGGAACGCGAGGGGAGGGGCCTCCTCTGCGAGTTCGAAGGCGCGGGCTTCGAGGGCGCGGCGGACTTCGAGCAGCTCGGGGTCAACATCTCCGTGCTCGGCCCCGGCGAGCCGATGGCGATGTACCACCGCGAGAACGACCAGGAGGACTTCCTCGTGCTCTCGGGCGAGGCCCTGGCGATCGTCGAAGGGGAGGAGCGGACGCTCCGCCAGTGGGACTTCCTCCACTGCCCCGCCGGGACGAATCACGTGCTCGTCGGCGCCGGGCAGGCGCCATGCGTCGTGCTCGCCGTCGGCGCGCGCGACCGCTCGACGGGACCCGATTGGGGCGCCTACACCGTCGACGGGGCGGCACAGCGCCACGGCGCGGGCGTCGACCGTGAGACGACCGATCCGAGCGAGGCGTACGCCCGCTTCCCGAAGGGCGCCTTCACTCGCTACCGCGCCGGCTCACTCCCTGCGCTCTAGCCCGCGCGGCGCTCCATCAGCAACACGTCACGCCACACGCCGCGCTTCTGCGCGATCCGCTCGCGGCGGCCGACGACCCGGAACCCGCAGCGCCTGTGCAGCGCGACCGACGCGTCGTTGCCCGCGAGGATCCCCGCCTGGATCGTCCAGACGCCCGCTGCATCGGCGCGGCGCACGAGCTCGGACAGCAGCGCACGCCCGACGCCCTGCCCGCGCGCGGCCGGGTCGACGTAGATCGAATTCTCGGTCACGCCCCGGTAGCACTCCCGCGCCGAGACCGGCCCCAGAGCGGCCCAGCCGACGATCTCGCCGCCCGCGCGCGCGACGAGCCGCGGCGAGGCGAGGTG
>JACDGR010000132.1 GCA_013821525.1 Actinomycetota bacterium | reverse complement strand
TCTTGGTGTGATCGGCCCAGTAGCCGTCGGCGCAGACCCAGATCTCGAAGAGCGTCGGCTCGCCTTCGATCACCGGCGACGACGACGTGGCCGTGAACGTGCGGATCGACGGGCCCGACCAGACGAGCGAGAAGGGCAGTGCGAGCTCGACCTTGCCCTGCCAGCCCGTGCCTTCCCCATGCACGTAGCCCTGCCAGATCGCGGCGACCTCACTCTCCTTCATGCCAGGCCGGATCACCCCGCGCACGTGCTCCATCGCAGCGGCGGCGATCTCGTTCGCAAGCCGCATGCGCTCGATCTCCTGCGGCGACTTGATCGCACGCGCGGCGTTCAGCACCGGCATCGCATCTGCGGCGTCCGGCCAGGCGTCGAACCAGCACTTCGTGAAGGTCGTCGGCTCGCCGACCATGCGATCGGTCGCCTGCGTGCCCATCGAGAGCTCGAGTCCGACCGTTCCGTACTCACGTGCCGCTTCGAGTGCCGCTTCGAGCGTTCGTGCAACTGCCGGACGAGGGTCGCGCTCGTCGTAGCCGCGGAAGAGCCGCACATCCCCAGTCCAGGCCGTGCGCCCGGCGTCCTCCTCCGAGGCTTCGAGACACAACAGAACCGGCTCGCCCTCGCGCGGGAACACGCAGGCGTCGTAGCCCTTCATGCCCCAGAAGTTCGTCAGGTAGAGGACGTTGTCGGGCGCGCGAACAACGAGTGCGTCGAGGTCGTGCTCGCCCATCAGCGCGCGAACGCGCGTGAGCTTCTGATCGTCGCGCTCCCAGGTCACGCTTCGTCGCCCCACGGACGGATCCGTGGTGGCGGGGGTGTGCCGTGGCCGTCCTGCCACGAGATCACGGGCGTGCGCAGGACCCCGATCTTTTCGATCTCGGCTTCGATCACATCGCCGGGCTTCAGGTAGAGAAGCGCGCGCTCCTCCGGCGACTTGAAGCCCGCGACGCCGGCGACCGTTCCCGTCGAAAGCACGTCACCCGCCGAGTACCCGAGCGCAGAGAAGTTGCTGAGGATCTCCGGGATCGTGACGCTCATGCGGCCGGAGTGGGACTCCTGGCGCACCTCGCCGTTCACGCGCAGCTCCATCTTCAGGTCGTGAGGGTCGCCCAGCTCGTCCGGCGTCACGATCCACGGGCCGAGCGGGCAGAACGTGTCGATCGCCTTGCAGAAGCTGAAGACGCCCGAGCGCATCTCGCCTCGCTGGATGTCGCGAGCCGTGATGTCGTTGAAGATCACGTAGCCGCCGATGTAGTCCGCAGCCTCTTCGGGCGTGAACCAGGTGCCTGCCTTCTTCAGGATGACGGCGAGCTCGAGCTCGTAGTCGAGCTCCTCGGTCAGATGCTCCGGATAGATGACCGGCTCGTCCGGGCCGACGATCGCATCGACGTTCTGGAAGAAGTTGATCCACGGAGCAATCTGGTGTGTCCAGCCGACATTCTTCGACTCGTCTTCGTGCTCGCGGAAGTTTCCAGCGGTGTGGAAGAACTTCTTCGGGGTGATCGGCGCGCGCAGCTTCGCATCGGCGAGCGGCGTGCGCTCACCTGCATCGTCGGCCCCACCGCGCTCGAAGTACTCGCGCATGCCCGGCACGTCGAGGCGGACGATCTCCTCGCCGTCGACGCGGCCGACCTTTCCGTCGTCATAGGTGACGAGCTTCGTCACGTCCCTGACCGCCTTCGGCTCCCGCCCGGCGGAGCCGGGCTCCGCCGATGGCTGCCGCCGCTCAGAAACGTGACAATCATCCACACACCTTCATCGCAACGCGCGCGTACGTCTGTGCCATCTTGACCAGCCCTTCGATCTCGAGGTTCTCGCCGAGCTCGACGTCCATGAGCCCGGTCGAGGTTCCGTAGTTGACGGTGGGAATGCCGTAGCGCGTCAGCGCCGAGGCATCGCTGAACCAGCGGGTGACGTCGCGCCCCGGCGTCTCGCCGAAGACCTCCGCGTGCGCACGGTCGATCGCACCGACGAGCTCGTGGCCCTCGTCGATCTCCGCGCCCGGGGCGGTCACGTAGACCTCGCCCTCGATGCCGTAGTCGGGAAAACGCTCCGCGAGCGAGCGGACGAAGTCGAGTACCTCGCTACGTGCCGTGCCCATCGGCTTGGTGGGCGGCACGCGCACGTCGAGGAAAAGGTCGGTGTGATGCGGGGTGCGCGAGACGCGCCAGCCGAAGCCGCCCTCGACCGCGCCGATGTTGACGATCGCCTTCGCACCGCGGTAGCTGTTCGACTCGTCGTCTTCCCAGGTCGGGATCCATTCGAGGACGGCACTCGTCACCTCGTGCATGCGCAGCACCGAGTTCTCGCCACGCTTGCCCTCGCTGAACGCGGTATGGATGAAGTTGCCGTGCGTGCGGATGCGAAGCCAGAGCGCACCGAAATGGCCCAGCACGACCTTGCCCTCCGTCGGCTCGCCGAGCAGGCACATGTCGGCGACGCCGCCATGGGAGACGAGATAACGCGTACCGGCGGCGTAGCCCCGGTACTCGCTCCCCTGTGCGTCGCCGTACTGCGTCTTCTCGATCTCGCCGCAGACGGCCGCGATCAGAACGTCTCCCTTCAGCCGGACACCCGCGTCCTTGAGCGCCCGCACGGCCTCGACGTAGCAGGCGAGCGCGCCTTTCATGTTCGAGATCCCGAGACCGTAGAGGCGACCTTCACGCACGAATGCCTTCGGCTGAAAGCCCGACACGTCGCGCAGCCACGGCTCGCGTCCCGAGTATGAGGTGTCCAGGTGACCGTTGAACATCAGCGACTTGCCACCGCCGGTTCCACTCCACGTTGCGAACGCATTTGCGCGGCCGTCCTCCACCTGTTGCCACTGCACCTGCAGGCCCAGCTCGTCGAAGAGCTCAACCATCCGCTCGGCCATCGCCTGCTCGCTGCCTGTGAAGCTGTGGACGTCGATCAGTGAGCTCGCCGTCGCGACGAGGCGCTCGCGGTCGACCGAGACCGTCATGGGCGCACGTGCGGCAGCACCTGCTCGCCGAACAGCCTGATCTGCTCGAGCCGGTCTTCGCCCCACAGCTCGAGCATCACGTGCGTGCAGCCGGCGGCCTTGTACTCTTCGATCGCCGCGATGCAGTCATCAGGCGTGCCGGCAATCGGCTTGCACTTGTCGAGGATCGGGTCGGTCACCTGCTCCTTCGCTGCGAGGCGCCCACCTCGCTCCATCGCCTCGGCGACCGGCCGGATCTCGTCCTGCTCGAGCCCCGCGAGGTCTAGCAGCGTGTCGGCGGAACCCTGGATGTTCTGCACCTTGTTGGCGAGATACATGCCGGCGATCTCGCGCGCACCGTCGCGCCCCTTGGCGCGGTCGGTTGCGTGGATCGACGCGACGACCGTGCAGCCGATGTCGATGTCAGCGTTCACGTTCCCACGCGTGTACTCGACGAAGGCAGGCGTCGTGATCGACGGCGTCAGGCACCCGTCACCGATCTCACCGGCGAGCGCCTGCATCTTCGGCGCCGTCGCGGCGACGTAGACGGGCGGCACCTCGCGGGGCGCATGCGCCTCGGCTTGCATCGCCGGCACATCGGCGCTCCACGTGTCACCGTCGTACTCGAAGCGCTCGCCACCGAGCACGCCACGCACGATGTTCACGGCGTCGCGCATCGGCCCGAGCGTCTTCTTCGTCTGCATCTTCGTGTTGTTGAGGAAGATCTTCGAGGTGCCGAAGCCGAGCACGAACCGGCCCGGCCCCGCCGCCTCCTGCACCACGCGCGCGTCCATCGCGACCTGCACCGGATGGCGGGTCGACGCAGCGATGATCCCCCAGCCGATCGTCAGGCGCTCGGTCTCGCTCGCCATCAGCGCGGCGACGCCGGTCGAGGAACGCGCCTCCATGCCGTGCTTGCGCCACCACGGGTAGGCCTCTGCGAGCCAGATCGTGTCCAGGCCCGCCTCGTCCATCGCCCGCGCAGACGCGAGCATCTCGTCGAGAGGCTCCATGGTCAGCTGCATGACCCCGATCCGGAAGGGAACGGCCATGGGCTAGCCCTTGTCTTCGGTGGAAGTGGTCGGCCCCTCAGGCTCCGGCTCGTACGCCTCGGGCGACAGCGGGCTGACACCCTCGCCGGCGCCGCTCGTGCCGGTGTCAGGCGCCGGCTCGCGATCCGCGTCGGCGGGCGGGCCGGCATCGGTCGGCCCGGTCGACGGCGTCGCCGCCGTCTGCTCCTGGATCTGCTTGTCGAGCGAGTTGAGCACGTGCGAGACCTGCTGGTTGACGATCGGCTGCAGCACGCGCTGGCCCATCGAGCCGACCGGCCCGGCGAGCTTCACGTCGGCCGCCCACGCCATCTGGGTGCCGCCCGCCGGCGCGTCGGTGAGCGTGAACGACGTTTGCATGTTCAACATCGCGCCGACGCCCGCACCCTTGATCGCGAGGCGGGCGAACTCCGGCTCGCGCTCCTCGGTCTTCGTCATGTCGATCTTCATCTTCAGTCCGCCGAGACCGAGCGGGATCTTCACGTTCGCCGTCCACCGCTCGGCGTCATGGACGTCGAAGCTCTCGACGCCCGGCATCGTCTTCGCCATCGACTCCGGGTCGTTCAGGACATCCCAGACCGCCTGACGAGGCGCAGCGAACGTGCGCTCTCCGGAGACGTTCATGCGTCCACCGTCCGTACGGATTCCTTGGTGCGTTCTGGATGCTGCAGCATCTCCCACACCGTGTGGTAGGGGTTCGCGCTGTCGACCACGATCGCGCCGCCCTGCGAGCGCAGGGCGTCCTGGACGGCCGCGCAGACCGCATGGATGCCGGCGCCGCCGCCCTCCCCCATCCCTTTCGTGCCGAGCGCGGTGAACGGCGACGGGCTCTCGATGAACCCCGTCTTGAGCGGCGGCATGTCGAGTGCGTGGGGCACGTGATAGTCGTAGAAGTTCGGTGTCAAGAGGTTCCCGTCTTCGTCGTAGACGAATTGCTCGTGCATGACACCGCCGAGCGCCTGGGCTGTTGCGCCCATTACCTGGCCCTCGACGATCTGGGGGTTGATGCGCTTACCGCAGTCGTCGACGGCGGCGTAGTCGACGATGTCGTAGTAGCCCGTCTCGGGATCGATCTCGACGATCGCGACGTGCACCTGTGCGGCGTAGGTGAGAGTCAGGTTGCCGAACTTCCGTTCGACGTCCGGAACCTCGAAGGGTGGCCGGTAGACGTAGCGGCAGTTCAGCGTGACGCCGAGGTCCTCGGGCAGTCCCGCGTTGTTCGCATTGATGATCGCGCCGCAGGCCATGAAAGGCAGTGCCGCGTCGGGATTGTCCTTGATGCGCACCGTGCCCTCGGCGAGCTCGAGCGCCTCCTCCGGCACACCGCCGAAGACCGCGCCCGCGAGCTTCTTGATCTCTGCGGCCAGCATGTCGGTGGCGCCCTTCACCGCAGAGAGCCCGGTGACCGCGAACTGCGACGCATACGTGCCGGAGAAGCCTGCGTGCGAGTTCCAGTACGAGTCGTGGCCCGCACGGACGTGCACATCGTCGACCGAGCACTGGAGGATGTCGGCGACAACCTGTGCGGCCGTCGTCTCGTGGCCTTGGCCCTGCGGCGTCGTGCCGAGCGTGACGACGATCTCGCCGAAGATGTCGAGCTTGACGGTGGCGACCTCGTTGTTGCCCGAGAACTGCAGCTCCGGGTTGATCATTCGCGACTGGCCGAAGTTGTTCGTACCGGAGTCGAGCGTCGAGCCGATGCCGATCCCGAGGAGCTTTCCGCGCGCTGCGGCGTCGGCGCGCCGCTCCTCGCGCTTGTCCCAGCCGATCAGGTCGAGCCCGACGTCGAGCATCTTCGCGTAGTCGCCCGAGTCGTAGACGCACCCGTTCGGCGTCTCGTAGGGCATGTCCTCGGCGCGGATGTAGTTCTTCTTGCGCACCTCGACCGGGTCGAGATCGAGCTCGGCGGCGACGATGTCGATCACGCGCTCGGTGAACCAGAGGTGCTGCATGCGCGAGTAACCGCGGTTCGGCGACACCGGCGCCTTGTTGGTCGCCACCTGCGTGAACTCGAGCTTGATGTGGCGCCACCGGTACATGCCCGGCGTCACCTGCGCCCAGATGACACCGCCGAGCGGCTCGTAGCGCAGCCAGGCGCCTGCGTCGTCGAGCGCCTTCGTGCGGAAGCCGAGCAGCGTGCCGTCGGCCTTGACGGCGACCTCGGTGTCGTGGAACCAGCGCTCGTTTCCGTGCGACATCGACGAATGAAAATCGGTGCGCCATTCCGTCCACTGGACGGGCCGGTTCAGCTTGCGCGCGAGCAGGCAGCAGGCGACGAGCTGCGGATGCGAGGTGATCTTGTTGCCGAAGCCGCCGCCGATGTCCTGTGTGACGAACCGGAGCTTGTCGAGCCCGGTGCGCATCGCCGGCCCCATCATGATCGCCGCGAACCCGGGGAACTGGTTGTTCGTGTGGATCGTCCACTGACCGACGCCGCGGTTGAACTCGACGAGCGCTCCGTTCGTCTCGAGCGGTGTCGAGTTGAAGCGATGGAAGTGCAGCTCGTCGATCTTGACGATCTTGTCGGCCTCCGCGAACGCGGCGTCCAGGTCGCCCCACTCGTACGTGCCTTCCCACATCAGGTTGCCGCCGGCCTCCTCGTGGATCGCAGGCACACCTTCTTCCTGCGCGTGTCGCGCATCGGTGATCGGCGCGATCGGCTCGTACTCGATCTCGACGAGCTCCGATGCGTCGCGCGCGAGCTCACGCGTCTCGGCGACGACGGCGACGATCGCCTCGCCGACGTAGCGCACCTTCCCGACTGCGAGCGCGTAGTCCTTGACGTGCGCTCCCGGCACCGACGAGATCTGGAAGAACGGGTCGGTCAGCGACGCGACCTCCTCGCCGGTCAGGGTGCCGTAGACGCCCGGCGCGGCTTCGGCCTTCGAGACGTCGAGCGAGGTGATGTGCGCGTGGGCGTAGGGCGAGCGCACGAAATGGATGTAGCCCATGCCGTGCCGCTTGACGTCGTCGACGAACACGCCCTGGCCCTGGACGAGACGCTTGTCCTCCTTGCGCGGGACGTTCTGGCCCTTCCAGGTCTCGGCGGGCGCCTCGGTCTCGACCTGCTGCGGCGGCGCGACGGTGGTGGTCGACGATGTGGTGGTCGACGACGTCACTGGCCCGACGCCTCCTTGACCGCCTCGAAGATGTTCCAGTAGCCGGTGCAACGGCAGATGTTGCCCTGCAGCCCCTTCTTGATCTCGTCCTCGCTCGGCGTCGGGTTCTCGCGCAGCAGCGCGGTCGCGCTCATCAGCATCCCGGGCGTGCAGTAGCCGCACTGCAGGGCGTGACGCGCGCTGAAGGCCTGCTGCAGCTTCGAGAGCTCCTCACCGTCGGCAAGGCCCTCGACCGTCTCGATCGTCGAGCCGTCCGCCTGCACCGCGAGCAGCATGCAGCTCTTGACGAGCGTCCCGTCGACGATCACCGAGCAGGCGCCGCAGTTGCCTGTATCGCAGCCGATGTGGCTCCCGGTCAGGTCGACGTCGTCGCGGATGAAGTGGATCAGGAGCTTCCTCGCCTCGACCTCGCGCTCGTACGTCGTGCCGTTGATCGTGACGGTGATCGTGCGGGAGTTCGAGATCGTCGGGGCGCTCAAATGATCAGCCTTTCTGCTTGTTCGAAGCGCTCTCGACCGCGCGAACGGCGAGCACTTCTGCGAGATGGGTGCGGTACTCGCTCGACGCGTGAACGTCGGCGGGCGGCTGCAGGTCTGCTCCCCGCACGGCGGCGCGCACGGCGTCCGCGTCGGTGGAGGCAGGCTCGAGGAGCACGGGCACGGCGTCGACGCAGCCGAGCGCGAGCCTGACGCTGCCGTTCACGGACGCGGCCGCGCTGGCGATGCACGTTCCTTCGACGCCGAGCGTCACTGCCTCGAAGCCGTCGCCGCGCCCGGCAGGGACAGTGATCTTCGTCAGGAGCTCGCCCGGGCCGACGGCGGTCATGTAGACGCCGAGAAAGAAGTCGGTGGACGAGACGACTCGCTGGCCGTCCGCGCCCGCGACCGTCAGCTCGGCGCCGAGCGCAACGAGGAGCGGCGGCAGATGGTTCGTCGGGTCGTTCGTGCAGATGTTGCCGCCGATCGTGCCCCTGTTTCGCACCTGGACGTCGGCGATCTGGGCACAGACCTCGCCGAGGATCGGCCGGGCACGCCCCTCGCTCGACTCGGCGAGCTCGGTGTAGGTGACCATCGCGCCGATCGAGAGCGTGCCGTCGGCGGCGAGTTCGATCCCCTTCAGCGCGTCGAGGCGGCTCAGGTCGATCAGCGCGTCGGGCGAGCCGGCGCGCGCCTTCATCACGTTGACGAGGGTCTGGCCGCCCGCGAGCGCCCGGGCGCCGTCGTTCGTGCGCAAGAGCTCGAGCGCTTCCTCGAGCGATTCGGGCCTCGCATATCCAACCTCGCGGAGAAGCATCTAGATGGGTTTTATAAAATGTCGGACCCGCAGCGCAAGTACGACCCGAAAACCGGAAGATTCT
>JACDGR010000131.1 GCA_013821525.1 Actinomycetota bacterium | reverse complement strand
GGCCGCCGAGAGGTAGATGGGTTGCAGGCGCGCCGCGTGGTCGAGCGCAACGCGCAGCGAGATCTGGCGGACGATCGCGAGGGAGAGCCCACTCTGCAGGTACCCCAGGAGGCCGACGCCCCCGCCGAGCAGCAGTGCAGCCGTCAGACGCTCGAGACGTGCCCAACGGGCATAGAGCCCGAGCAGCGCAGCGGCGACGCCCCAGACGAGCAGGTACGAGAGGAGCGGCGCTGCCGACCTACGCGCAAGCTCGTCGAGTGGCAGGACACCGCCTATCCGCGGCCCCGGTAGCGCGGGCTGCACGAGGTAGAGCCAACCGGTGGCCGCCAGCGAGACGAGGAGCAGCACGGGTACGCCGAGTGCCCTACGCGCCACGAAGCCCCCTCGATGCCGCGAGATAGGCGCGCGCGGCGTTACCGCGCCAGAGTGCCCAGTTGTGGCCGCCGCGGACGACGAAGAACCGGTGGCGCAGGTCGAGCCCGGCCAGGGTGCGTGCGAAGCGTCGATTCTGCGCCAGCTCCTCATCGCCGGTCCCGCTGTAGAACCAGATCACGGTGTGCTCGCGCCGCAGGGCGGACGTTCTCCGGAAGATCGTGCGCTCCGGGCTGTTCGCGCGCAGCAATGCGGGACGGTGGCCGAAGACCGAGCCGATGTCGTCGGCGCGCTCGTATCCCGACCAGCTCTCGAGGACATGGAACTCGCGGGGATGGTGGAGACCGATGTTCAGCGCGCCGTAGCCTCCCTCGGAGAGGCCGGCGAGCGCGCGAGCCCGGCCGGTCGGAATCGTCCGGTACCGCGCATCGACCGCGCGGACCACATCGCGTGCGAGAAACGTCTCCCACCCTTCGTGCTTGCCGACGCCGTTCACCCACTCCTTGTCTGTGAACGAGCCGGTCGAGCCGAACGGCATCACGAGGATCATCGGCCGCGCGCGGCGAAGCGTCACGAGCTCGTCTTCGACGACCCCCAACCGCACGGTCGCGAGAAATGCACCGGGCCGGCCCGGCACGCCGTGGAGGAGATAGAGCACGGGGTAGCGCCGCAGCGGATGGGTCGCGTAACCCGGAGGCAGGTAGACGTCGACGGGCTGGCTGCGACCACCGAGCGCGGGGCTCGCGACGAAGAAGCGACTGGCGGTGCCGCGCACCTTCACGTAGGTCGCGTCGTGCGGCGGCGCGAACCCTCGGTAGGCCCAGTAGTTCGCGACGTAGCGGTACGTCCCGGCGCACCCGACCGCCAGGAACAGCGCGAGCAGGGCGGCAGGCCAGGCTCGGCGCGTTGGACGTGGGAAGGCGACCATGCACCTCGCGTTCTACTCCCTCGAATCTGAACGAGCCGTTAACGGCTGTTAACGCGGGCTTACGGCCGGGGCTGGGTCAGATGGCTCAGAGCGAGCTGGAGCCAACCGGCGGCATGGGCCTCCCACAGCGCCGTCTCGTGGGCGCCGCGGTAGAGCTCGAACAGGTGCGGCAGCTTCGCGGCGGTCAACTCGCGGTCGAGGGCGACGTTCTCGGCCTGAAAACGGACGTCGCCGCGGCCGGTATAGAACGCGAAGAAGGTGCGGCCGTTCCGCAGGGCGCCGGCGAGGAGGTGCGCGTTCGCCTGTGGGCCGCGGTCGAGCGGTTTCGTGCCGGTCGGATCGGTCGGGTGAAAGTAGCCCGACCACGATTCGATCACCGAGAACGCGTTCGTGTTGCGGAGGCCGACGATCGCCGCGCCGTAGCCGCCGGCGGAGAGCCCGACGATCGCGCGGCCCGCGCGGGTCGGAATCGTTCTGAAGTGCGCGTCGATGTAGCGCGGCACCTCGCGTGCGACGTAGGTCTGCCAGTTGCGGCCGGTCCCCCAGTCGAGGTACTCCGGGTCGGTGTCGTTGTCCCGGGCGCCCTGCGGCAGAACGAGGATGGCCTTTCCCGCAGTGCGGAGCGCCTCTGCGAGCCAGCCGTTGCCGCGGTAGGCCGACGCGCCGGCGGGGAGCCCGTGCAGGAAGTAGATGACGGGGTAGCGGCGGTGCGGGAGGTCGTCGTAGCTCGCCGGCAGGATCACGCGTGCGTGCACGCGGCCCGCGAGGGCTACCGATGCGATCGGCTCGTCGAGGTCTCGTCCCGGGCGCAGCATGGCGCCGGTCGCACCGGCTGCAGCTGCGAGGGCGACGACCCCGACGGCGATCTGCCAGGCCGGGCGCCTCATCTCCGAAGGGTGCCCATGTTGCGGACATCTAACGCGATGCCAACCCTTTCTTCAGAAACTCCTACCTATCGTCCATCCCTCATGGCGAGCCTCGCTGCGATCGTCGCTGCCGTCCTGCTCCCGGGGTTCTCTCCGGTCGCGACGAGTTCCGGAGGAGGTCAGATCCTCTCCGGCACCTTCCCGGGCGGAGAGCGGGGCGGCTACGTCTACCTGCCGCCGCATTTCGATCGGCGGGTGCGCTATCCGGTCGTCTACTTGCTGCACGGGATGCGTGGCTCCCCCGACGAGTACCTGGACGGCACCGACCTCGCGGGCTTCGCGGACACGGCGATCGGAGAGGGACTGCTGCGGCCGTTCATCGCGATCATTCCGGCAGCGGGGCCGAGCCGGGACTACAACGGCGAGTGGGCCGGGCCGTGGGAGCAGGAGCTCCTGCAAACCGTCGCCTGGACCGACGCACACCTGCCGACGATCGCGGCGCCGGGCGGACGCGTGCTCGCGGGCCTCTCGGCCGGCGGTTTCGGCGCGGCGGACATCGGGCTTCGTCATCCCGACCTGTTCGGCGCGATCGAGTCGTGGAGCGGCTACTACCAACCGCTACGGGACGGGCCGTTCAAGCACGCGTCAAAGCGCACCCTCGCCGCGAACGATCCGACCCGGCTCGTCCGCGCGGAGGGCGGCACCCTTCGCCGCGACGGCGTCCGCTTCTTCATCTCGAGCGGCCCTGCCCATAGCCACTGGTTCCGTCCGTCGGAGTCGGTCGCCTTCGCCCGCGAGCTTCGCTCGCTGGGACTCTCGACCGAGCTGCGGCTCTACGCCGAGGCGAAGGGAGAGTGGCGCGCCCAGCTCGACGCGGGCCTCGAGTGGGCGCTCCCCGCAGCACACCGGTAACCGCAGATCGACTTGCGTGACCCCTCGCGGCCGCCGCGGATCACGGCAGGCCCGGCTTTGCCGAGGGTGGAGGCTGCGTTCCGTAAGATCGAGTCATGCTCGGTCACGTTTTGACGGCGATCGTGACGCCGTTTCGTTCCGACGGGTCGGTTGACTTCGACGCGTTTCAGGCGCTCGCGCGCCACCTCGTCGAGCACGGCTCGGACGGAATCGTCGTCGCCGGCACGACGGGGGAGAGCCCGACGCTCAGCGACGACGAGCGGCTCGATCTGATCCGCGCCGCGGTCGAGGCGATCGACGAGGAGCACACGGTTGTCGCCGGCACGGGCACGTACTCGACCGCCCACTCCGTCCACCTGACCGAGCTTGCGCACGAAGCCGGCGCCGACGCGTTCCTGGTCGTGACGCCCTACTACAACAAGCCACCGCAGCGCGGGATCGTCGCGCACTTCGAGGAGATCGCGCGCGCCAGCGACCGGCCGATCGTCGTCTACAACATCCCCGGCCGCTCGGTGATCAACATCGAGCCCGAGACGATCAGCCGGCTCGCAGAGATCGAGTCGGTGCAGGCGGTCAAGCAGGCAAACGACGACCTGGCGCAGGCGCGGCACATCGTCTCGACCCGGCTCGATCTCTACGCCGGAGACGACAACCTCGTCCAGCCCTTCCTGGAGCTCGGCGGGGTCGGCGGGGTCTGCGTCCACAGCCACGTGGTCGGGCCGCAGGTCGCCGCGCAAGTCGCGGCGGCGCTCGCCGGCGACCTCGACCGCGCCTGCGCGATCGACGAGGAGCTGCAACCGGCGTATCAGCTCCTCACCGTCGCCCCGAACCCGATCGCGATCAAGGCAGCTTTGAGCCTCCTCGGGCATTCGGTCGGCGGTCACCGGCTGCCGCTCGTCGAGCCGGACGAGGCAGAAATCGCCGCGGTGCGGGCCTGCCTCGAACGGCTTGGCCTCCTCGTCGCGGCCTGAGCCACCTACACTCCGCCCCCATGGCTGATGCATTGCGTGTGATCCCGCTCGGCGGGCTCGGTGAGGTGGGCAAGAACATGACGGTCTACGAGATCGGCGACGAGCGCATCGTCGTCGACGCCGGCATGTCGTTCCCGCGCGACGAGCACCTGGGCGTCGACATCATCCTCCCGGACTTCGGCTACCTGAGAGACAAGCCGATCCGCGCGGTCGTCCTGACGCATGCGCATGAGGATCACGTCGGTTCGCTGCCCTACCTGATGCGCGAGGTGAAGGTGAACGAGATCTGGGGGACGCGCCTCACGCTCGGCCTCGTCAAGTCGAAGCTCGACGAGCACGGGTTGCTGCGCGCGGCCGAGCTGCGCGAAGCAGATCCCGAGTCCGGTGCGGTGGAGCTCGGCCCGTTCAAGCTCGAGTTCATCCGCATGGCGCACTCGATCCCCGACGCGGTCGGCATCGCGATCACGACGAGCGCCGGCGTCGTCTTCCACACGGGCGACTGGAAGCTCGATCACACCCCCGTCGACGGCATGAAGACCGACGTGGGACGACTCGCCGAGCTCGGGAACCGCGGCGTCGATCTGCTGGCCGGCGACTCGACGAACGCCGAGCTGCCCGGCATCACGCGCTCCGAGCGCGTCGTGGGTGAGGCGTTCCGTCAGATCATCCCGACCCGCAAGGGCCGCATTCTCGTCTCCAGCTTTGCGTCGAACATCCACCGCATGCAGCAGGCGATCGACGTCGCGCTCGACACGAACCGCAAGGTGATCGTCGTCGGCCGCTCGATGCGCCGCAACATGAACGTCGCGCGCAACCTCGGCTACGTCGAGGTGCCCGACCACGTGCTCGTCAAGCCTGCCGATCTGGACAACATCCCCCGCGGAGAGCAGCTGATCCTCTGCACCGGTTCGCAGGGTGAGCCGCTCTCGGCCCTGACGCGCATTGCGTACAACGACCATCCCGCGATCAAGGTCGAGCGCGGCGATACCGTGATCATGTCCTCACGCCCGGTGCCGGGCAACGAGCTTCGCGTGCACGACGCGATCAACCGGCTGACGAAGAACGGCGCCGAGGTCCTGCACGAGGCGAACGCCGACGTGCACGTCTCCGGCCACGCGCGCGCTGAAGAGCTGCGCACGCTCCTGTCGCTGATCCGCCCGAAGGCCGTCATGCCGATTCACGGCGAGTTCCGGATGCAGGCTGCGCACGGCCGGCTCGCGGAGGACGCGGGCGTGCCCGCATCGTCGATCGTGATCGCCGAGAACGGCGACGTCGTCGAGCTCTCGAGCTCGGGTGTACGAATCGCCGACCGCGTCGAGGTGGGGGTGACCTACGTCGACGGCCTCGGCATCGGCGACATCTCCGACGTCGCGCTCCGCGATCGCCGCCATATGTCCGAGGATGGTGTGCTGATCATCGTCACGACGCTCGCCGACGGCGGCGCGTCCGCGCCCGAGCTGATCACGCGCGGGTTCGCCGACGACGAAGAGCTGCTCGACGAGATGCGCCAGGAGGCGAACGACATCGTGCGCGAGCTCCTTGCCGACGACATCCGCGAGATCAAGCTGATTCAGGAGCACCTCCATGACGGCGTCGGTCAGCTGATCTACGATCGCACGCGCCGCCGCCCGATGATCCTTCCGGTCGTCGTCGAGGTATGAGCGCGATCGACACTCGGCCGGAATGGGCGGGCGTGATCACCGAGCACGCCGTCGAGGATGTGACCGCTCGCAAATTGATCGGCCAGCTCTTCGCCGTCGAGATCGCCTCGCTTGCGTTCTGCCGGTTGCTCGAACGCTGGGCGCGGGGCGACGCAGACCCGAGCACGCCGGGACGCCGCCAGGCCGCACTCCGCCGCGCCGCCGACCGAGTCGAGACCGCGCTCGCGGGCCTGGAGCGGCCGCTCGGCCGCTACCTGCTCGAGCTCGAGGCCGGCTCGGCCGAGGGCCGGTCCTGGTTCGGCGAGCCGAGTCGCGCCGAGCTCGTCGACTGGGAGCCCGTGCTCGAGCGCGCCGGGGTAAAGGTCGCAGCGCACCGGGTCGCAGCTGCCTACCTCGAGCTCGCAGTGCTCGTGCGCGCGCTCGAGGGCCTTTCCTCGCAGGCGCGCTGGCAGACACCGGTCGAGCGCGGTTCGCTCTGGGCAGGCCTCTTCGACCTGCGCGAGAACTTGCTCGGCCGCGCGCAGGACGATTTGCGCGCGATCGCCGCCTAGCCCTCTAGATTGCGCCGATGTCCGTCGAGCTCACCGTCGTCGGGTCGATCAACCTCGATCTCGTCGCGCGTGTCGAGCGGCTGCCGCGCGCGGGGGAGACGGTCTCCGGCCACGACTTCGGGCGTTTCCCCGGCGGCAAGGGCGCGAACCAGGCGGTTGCCGCCGCAAAGCTCGGGGCGAGCGTGCGCATGGTCGGCGCCGTCGGCGACGACCCGCTGGCGGACGAGGCGCTTGCCGGGCTGACCGCGGCCGGCGTGGAGCTCGACCTGCACCGCGCGGAGACGACCGGGATCGCACTGATCCTCGTCGACGACGCCGGGGAGAACCAGATCGTCGTCGTCCCCGGTGCGAACGCAGCCTTACGGCCGTCGTCGCCCGGCGGTGCGGTGCTCTCCCAGCTCGAGGTGCCGATCGCCGTCGTCGAGGCTGCGGCGGACGGCGCCGAGTTCTTCGCGTTGAACGCCGCGCCTGCGAAGCCCGTCGACCTCGAGCCCGACCTATTGATCGTCAACGAGCTCGAGCACGAGGTCGTCTCGCGCGGGAAGCTCGTCGCGGTCACCTACGGCGCGGAAGGTGCTGCGCTGTTCGAGAACGGCGTCGAGATCGCACGTGCGCGTCCGCCGCGCGTCGATGCAGTAGACGGGACAGCCGCGGGCGACTCGTTCGCAGCCTGTCTCGTCGTGTCGCTGCTCGAGGGGCGCTCGCGTGAGGATGCGCTGACGCGGGCCTGCGCAGCGGGCGCGATCGCGGCCTCGCGCATGGGCGCGCAACCGTCGCTTCCGACCGCCGCAGAGATCTCCGCGATACTCGCGACATGACTCCGACTCCCATCATCCTCGACTGCGATCCCGGCCATGACGACGCGATCGCGCTGCTCCTCGCCGTTGCCTCTCCCGAAATCGAGCTGGTCGGCGTGACGACCGTCTCCGGCAACCAGACGGTCGACAAGACGACCGTGAACGCTCTCAAGGTGCTCGAGCTCGCGGGCCGTTCCGACATCCCGGTCTACGCCGGCGCTGACAAGCCGTTCCTCCGCGAGCGCGACGTCGCGGCGCACGTGCACGGCGAGTCTGGCCTCGACGGGCCCGACCTGCCCGAGCCCTCGCGCCAGGCGGAGTCGCAGCATGCGGTCGACTACCTGGCCGAGGAGATTCGCCGCCGCAACGGCAAGATCACGCTCGTCCCGACGGGGCCGCTGACGAACGTCGGCCTGCTCCTCTCGCTGCATCCCGACGCTCGCCCGGTGCGGATCATCCTGATGGGCGGGTCGATCGGCGAGGGGAACCGCACGCCCGCCGCCGAGTTCAACATCTGGGCCGACCCGGAAGCAGCCGAACGTGTGTTCAAGGAGCACCTGGACACCACGATGGTGGGGCTCGACGTGACCCACAGGGCGCTGATCAAGGACGCGCACACCGAGCGCATGCGCGGCGCCGGAAAGGTCGGACGCATGGTCGCGGAGCTGATGGACTTCTACGCGCGCTTCCACAAGTCGCGCTATCCCGACCTCGACGGCTCACCGATGCACGATCCCGTGTGCGTTGCTCATCTGATCGACCCGACGCTGATGGAGGTGCGCGATGCGTTCATCGAGGTCGACTGCTCCGCAGGGCCGAGCTGGGGCCGCACGAACGTCGACTGGCGGGGCCGTGAGCACTTCGGCGCGCCCAACGCAAAGGTCGGTCTCGACATCGACGGCGAGCGGTTCGCCGAGCTGATCGTCGAACGCATCACCTCGCTCGGCTAGATGATCATCTAATGCTCGTCTTTGCCGCCATCGCGCCGCACGGCGGGCCGGTGTTCGACGACCCGGAGGGCGCGACCCGCAAGGGGATGGAGGAGCTCGGCCGCCGCTTCGACGCCGCGCGGCCCGAAGCGGTAATTGTCCTCACGCCGCACGGGATTCACCTCGACGACCACTTTGCCGTCGTCCGCTCCGTCAGGCTCGCCGGCGACGTGGCGGAGTGGAGCGACTCTGGCGCTGCCTACGACGGGCCGGGAGACCCCGCACTCGCCGAGGCGTGCATCGCTGCACTGCACGCGGACGAGCTGCCCGCGCTCGGGCTGACGTTCGGCGCGACGGCAGCCGGCGCGTCGACGATGCCGCTCGACTGGGGCGCGCTGATCCCGCTCTGGTTCATGGGCGCTCCCGCTGTCGTCGTCAGCCCGTGCCGTGCGCGCCGAAATGACGAGCACGTTCGCGCTGGGGC
>JACDGR010000130.1 GCA_013821525.1 Actinomycetota bacterium | reverse complement strand
ACAACGACAGCCGCCGCCAGTCCGACGCCGCTCGCACCACGATCAAGGAGGCGACTATCCTCGTTAACGCCTGACCATCACACCGGGACCGCCGTCACGAAATTCCACGACGCGCGGGACATCCTCGGGACTGCTCGCCTATGACGCCAAGCACGGCATCGAGTGGGAGTGGCTGGCGATGGACGGCGCGCTCGGAAAGGCACCGCTGGGTGGCGAGCTCACCGGCCCCAATCCCACTGACAGAGCAAAAAAAGGGCGAAACGATCGCTCCTCACCGAGGGCAAGGGCATCCCGGTCGGGATCGCGCCTGCGGGTGCGGACCTAAACGACTTCAAGCTCGGCCGCGCCACGATCGAGTCGATCCCGATCAGCCGTCCCAAGCCGACCCGGAGGCGACCGCAAGGGCTCTGCCTCGACCGCGGCTACGACTACAACGAAGTACGCGAACTGCTCGACGAGTTCGGCTTCACCGCGCACATTCGCGGCCGCGGCGAAGAAGCGAAAGCGATCAAACACGAAGCTGGCTTCCGCGCCCGCCGTTGGGTCGTCGAGCGCACCCATTCCTGGCTGAATCGCTTCCGCCGCATCCTCACCCGCTGGGAGAAACGCGCCGACACTTACCTCGCCATGCTCCACCTCGCCTGCGGACTGATCAGCTGGCGCGCGGCCAACTGGGAGCCCCTATCGGAATAGGCTCTTAGAAGCTCTAACTGAATGAAGGGACCCGTTTGGTGATGGCGAAGTCCGTCGGTACCTGTCGTCAAGCTCGAAGGGGTGCCGATGAGAGCGAAGCCGTGGGATCTGCCGGATGGGTTGTGGGAGCGGCTCGAGCCGTTGCTGCCCAGGCAGCGGCGGCGATTTCGGTATCCGGGTCGTAAGCCGCTCGAGGATCGCCAGGTGCTGCAGGGGATCTTGTTCGTGCTGCATACGGGGATTGGGTGGGAGCACTTGCCGCAGGAGCTCGGGTTCGGCTGCGGGATGACGGCGTGGCGCAGGCTGCGGAACTGGCAGCAAGCCGGCGTGTGGGAGCGTCTGCACGAGGTGCTGCTCGCGGAGCTTCACGCGGCTGACCAGCTTGAGTGGGAACGGGCGGTCGCTGACGGCAGCCACATTCAGGCGAAAAAGGGGGCTCGAAAACGGGTCCCAGCCCCGTTGACCGCGGCCGGGCAGGCAGCAAGCACCACCTCCTCGTAGACGGTCACGGCACCCCGCTCGCGTGGACGTTGACCGGCGGGAACCGCAACGACGTCACCCAGTTGATCGAGTTGCTCGACCGGGTACCGCCTGTCCGAGGACGAGTCGGTCGGCCACGACGGCGGCCAAAGACGCTGCTCGCCGACCGCGGCTACGACCACGACAAGTACCGCCGCCTCGTCAGGCAACGCGGGATCAAACCCGTGATCGCGCGACGTCAGACCGAACACGGCTCAACGCTCGGCCAGCACCGCTGGGTCGTCGAACGCACCTTCGCCTGGCTCCACAACCGCCGCCGACTCCTCGTCCGCACCGACCGCCGCGACGACATCCACGAAGGCTTCCTCGCCCTCACCTGCTGCCTGATCTGCTGGAACCGACTCGAGGCCTCATTCAGTTAGAGCTTCTTAGGACACGAGCTCCGATTAGTCGCTCTGCGAGAGGCAGAGCTCATGGTCGATCGCCGTCGCCGTCGGCGTCGCAGGCCGTTGGAGTGAGGGCCGGCGGAGCAGCGCCAGGAGGTCGTACTGGCGCGGCGTCATCGGCGGCAGGCGCGGAGCTCGGCGCGGTACGCACCCGGCCATTGGGGCTCTTGCAACTCGCAGCCGGTTTCGCGGCAGCGCTGTCGACCATCATCTGACCCCGGCCCGTGTGCCTCCGGGCTATGGCGCGAGCGCCCTGGCGGAAACCGTTGCTTCTCGAAGGATCGCGACGAGCTCGGTTCTTTCCGGTCGGAGATCCGCGACTGCTGAGAAGTATTGGCGTCGACCGAGGCTGGTGGGCTTGAGCGGTTTGAGGCGCGCATCGTGGCGATCCTGGGTCCTCGTCACGAGCCCGGCCTCAACTGCGCGGGAGACGAGCTCGCTGGTGCTGTTCCGGCTGAGCAGTAGCGCGGCGGCGATCGCGCTCGTGGAGCAGTTGGTTCTGGTGGGGTCGAGGAGCAGTCCGAGCAGGTCGTACTGGCGCGGTGTTAGGTGATTGCGGCTGGTTACTTCGTCGGTCGCGTTCTGGAAGCGGCGCAGGGCGAGCCTTAGTCGGGCGACCGCTGCTAGTTCGTCGAGGTCGGGGCTGGTTGGTTTCAAAGGTTGTTCGGATGGCGATATGTTCGCGACACGATTTAATTTACAGGAAGGAAGCAACCATGGTCAAGAATCGCCGGAGGGGAGCGCGGAGAGAATGGATGCTCGCAGTCTTTGTGCTCGCCGCGCTGGTCACGGTCTTCGTGGTCGTCGCGGCCGGCAGCGCCGCGAGTTCGGTCGCTCCGAAGAACACGTCGCCGCCGACGCTTTCTGGGACTCCGCAGGAAGGTCAGACGCTGACGGTTGATGAAGGTACCTACAGCGGCACGACGCCGATCACCTACGAGAACCAGTTTCGCCGCTGCGACAAAAACGGTGGCAGCTGTTCGAACATCGGCGGGACAACGACGCAGAAGATCTACAAGTTGACCTCGGCCGACGTCGGGAACACCGTCCGCGTTCATGTGACAGCGACGAACAAGGATGGATCAGACAGCTCGACCTCCGTTCCGACGGCTGTGATCCAGAAGGCCACGGTTCCGCCTCCGCCGGTTGTCGGCGGCTGCCCCGCGGGCACGGGTGTGATCGACATCACCAAGCTCTCGTTGCCTGCTCGTCTCGTGATCGACGGCCAGCAGTCCTCGCCCGCCACGATCACACGCTCAACCACGGATCTCGTCCTTCGCTTCCACGTCTCGGCCTGCAAAGGCCGCCCCGTGCAAGGAGCGCTCGTCTATGCGACCGCCGTGCCGTTTGAACAGTTCAACGTGCCGCCCGAGGCGACAACGGGCGCAGACGGATCCGCGACGTTGACGCTGCACCAGGCATCGCGTTTCCCTGCATCACCGCGCGAACAGCTCCTCGCAGTCTTCGTGCGTGCACGCAAATCGGGCGAAGACCTCGTCGGTGGAGTCTCGACCCGCCTGCTCGTCTCGTTCCCAGTCAAGCTCTAACCAGCAAAGGAGAAACGCCAACATGAATTCAGTTCTCAAACAGTTCGACAAGGACGGCGCACTTGAGGAAACAGCGGAGCTCGCCAGCTCCGCCCTGACACGCGGTGGCCTGTTGAAACGCGCCGGTGCCGGGGCAGCTGTCGTCGCCGGAGGAAGCGCCTTCGCGGGTCTCATGCCGGCAATCGCCAAAGCGGGCCGGCTGCCCGATGGCGACGTGGCGATCCTCAACTTCGCACTCACGCTCGAGTACCTCGAGGCCGCCTTCTACAACGAAGCCAAGACCTCAGGGGCGCTGAAGGGAGAGACGCTGCGCTTCGCACACGTCGTCTCCCAGCACGAAGCCTCCCACGTCGCCTTCCTGCAGCAGGTCCTCGGAACGCGGGCAGGCCCCAAGCCGCTCTTCGACTTCAAGGGGACGACGAAGGACCAGGCGAAGTTCCAGGCAACCGCCGACGTGCTCGAAAACACCGGCGTCCACGCCTACCTCGGCCAGGTCCCGAACATCAAGACACCAGCCGTCCTGGTCGGAGCCGGCAGGATCCTCCCCGTCGAGGCACGCCACGCAGCCTGGATGCGCGACATCCGCTTCCACGGCGGCACCAGCTCACCCACAACTCCCGCCCCCGGCGCCTTCGAAGACGGCTTCAGCAAGGACAAGATCCTCGCAGCCGTCACAGCCACAGGCTTCATCCGGTAAAGCCGGCAGAACGGGGATGTTCCGGTATCTCGTGCCCGGACCGCTTCAGGCGGTAGGCACGAGATATCCGGGGCATGAATCTTGAGGCTGATCAGGTACCTCGCAGGACATCGGGCCGCAGCACTCGTCTGCATCGGCCCTCACCGAAGGGAGCGACAGATGCCAGGGTTTGTTGGTTTTCCCGAACGTCTCGTGTTGGCCTCGTCGCCCTACTCCTCTTCGGTCCCAAACGGCTCCCCGAGATGGCGCGCGGACTCGGAAAGGGACTCCGTGAGTTCAAAGAATCCGTCACAAGTGGCGACAAGACCCCCACGGCCGAACTGACCGCAGCAAGCGACACGTCAGCGCTTCCGGCCCGAGGGCACGAAACAAATGGCGTCTCATAGTCGCGCAGCCTTCGAACAGTTCGAAGCACGCGTTCATCCCGCCGAGTCCGAGTCAGCCGCCGAGTCGCCAAGGCCGATTCAAGCGCGGAGGAGTGGGAATGGTCGTGGTGGAAGCCAAGAAGCACGCTTCGTCGCAGGGCGTGATTGTTCAAAGTGATTGTTCAAATCGGACAGTGAGGTTCTGACCCCGAGCGAACCTGGGTGGTCGCGGGAGCCGTTGAACGCGTGATGGTCTACCGCTACCGCCTCCTCAGCCCTGTCGGCGACGACCTCGGCCCGTTTGTCTCGAGCAGCAAGGAGTGGACGGTTGGCGAGACGTTGTCTGATCGGTCAGGGTCTGTTCTGCGTGTGACGGCGGTCGTTGAACCGGAGGACGGTGCAACGTTTCGCGCCTACCTGGTGGTGGAGGAGACCGCGCGGCTCAATTAGCGTCAACATATGGCCGGTACCCACTGGCATCGACCGGCAACGCGCATCCAGTCTTGTGACCGTAGGACCGCAACGACGAGGCGGGGCCCACAGAATGTGTCAGGGGCCGGCACCCGAACTTCGCCGGTCATTGCACCGCCCGCAGCAGCATCTCCTCCCTCGCGGCTCGAGGCTCGTCCCTCTGGTCGATAAACAATCTCTAAATTCGCGACGGCGGGCGACTGCGTGATCGAACGCGGTTATCTCGGTATCTGGGCGCCACGCAGGCTTCGGCGTTTCGGTGGCGGCAGCGCACTGGCGGCTGGCTGTGCTCGGTGTGCGTTTGGCTGGGAGGCGCGGGGGGAGGTTCGTGCCATGCGTTTGCAGGTTGCAGCATTCGTCACCTTGGCAGGCGCGGTGGCGAGCTTCCTGGCAGCGCTCGCGTTCGGCGTCGGGGCGAAGGACGGATTGATGATCGTCGGCCTCGCTGCCGGTGCCGCGCTGGCGGTCGGAGTGGTGGGCGCCGTGGTTCTGCAGCAGGCTCGCGGGCATTCGATTGCAGTTCAGAGCGGCATCGTCACGCTCACCTCGGTTATCGCTGTACCGGCGGCGATGGTCGCCGCGAGTGGCGCGCTGTTCTCCGTCTCGCACGAGAACGCTGCGCTGGTCGCAATCTTGATCGTCTCGGGCACGCTCGGCGTGCTGATCTCGCTTGCACTCGGTGCCCGCATCGACGCGGATCGACGCCGGTTGATCGAGGCGACGAGAAAGCTCGCCGGGGGTGGCGCGGTTTCGATCGAGATGCCGGAGACCGACGAGTTTGCCGAGGTCGCTCGTGAGCTCGAGCAGATGTCTGTGCAGCTCGGCGAGGCCCAGTCGAGGGAGCGCTCACTCGACGAATCCCGCCGCGAGCTTGTCGCCTGGATCTCGCACGACCTGCGTACACCTCTCGCCCGTTTGCGCGCGGTTGTCGAGGCGCTCGAGGATCGAATCGCTGAGAACCCGGAGACGATCCGCTCCTATTACCGCACGCTCGATCTTGAGACGATCAGGCTGAGCAGGCTGATCGACGATCTATTCGAGCTCAGCCGCATCAACTCGGGCACGCTCGAACTACAGCTCGAGTCGATGCCGCTCGCAGAGCTGGTCTCGGATGTCGTCGCCTCCGCGCGGGAGCTTGCTGAGCAAAAGGGTGTACAGCTCGAGATCCGGATCGATGCCCAACCGCGGGCGCTCATCTCGCCGTCGCATGTCGAACGCGCACTCGGGAACCTGCTCGATAACGCAATCCGTCACACCGCCTCCGGCGGAACGATCGGTGTGGTTGTCGACGACTCGCCGCTGTCGGCAAAGGTGATGGTGATGGATGGCTGCGGAGGCATCCCCTCGGCCCAGCTCGCGCGGCTGATCGATCCGTCCCGCGAGCCTCCGGAGCTGCACGGCTCCTCGACTCGCCCCGGGCTCGGCCTGATCATCGCCCGCGGGCTCGTCGAGGCGCACCTGGGTGAGCTGTCGATCTCGAACGCCGGCGAAGGCTGCTGTTTCACGATCGAACTGCCGCTTCAGCCAGTGGCAGCAGCGGCGAACCGGTAGCCGGCACCCCAGACGGTCACAATCAGTTCCGGGCTCCGCGGGTCACGCTCGACCTTCTCGCGCAACCGCTGGATGTGAACCGTGACCGTCGAGGTGCCACCGAGTCTGTATCCCCACACGTGCTCCAGCAACTCCTCGCGGCGAAACGCCCGCCCCGGATGACGCATGAAGAAGACGAGCAGCTCGAACTCACGGGCTGTCAGATGAACGGCCGAGCCCGACACCGTCACCTCATGCGCGACCGGATCCACCGCAACGTTGCCGTGACGTAGCGGCAAGGCCGACATGTCCGACCGATCGAGGCTCTCGCTGCGACGGAGGACCGCGCGCACCCGGGCGGCCACCTCGCGGTTGGAAAAGGGTTTGACGATGTAATCGTCGGCGCCGAGCTCGAGACCCAGCACGCGATCGCTCTCCTCGCCGCGCGCCGACAGAACGACGATCGGCATCTTCCCCACCTTGCGGATGCTCCGGCAAACCTCGAAGCCGCTGATACCCGGCAGCATTATGTCCAGGATCACCAGATCCGGTTCGTGTTCGGCGATCCTAGCCAGCGCTTGCTCGCCGTCGTCGACCACGTCGACGAGAAAGCCGTCGCGCAGCAAGTACTGACTGAGCACACCCGAGACGGTCTCGTCGTCCTCGACGATCAGGATCCGATGCTCCACGTTCACGCTCCTACTTTCTCACGACACCGACGACAAAGTCGTACGAGAGCGGGACGTACAGTCGCGATCTCAAATTTAGTGATCTGTTACCGAATTCGGGCATCATCGGCCGGCCGGCGGGGCACCTGGCAGTCAGCATCCAGCGACCAAGGAGTCTCGAACGTGAAGCCTCAAGCATCCCGGACCTCGAGCAGGTCCAAGCTCGCGATGACCGTGGGATTCGCATCAGTCACGGCGATTCTCGCAGCAGCAGTTGTCCTGGTGAGCCCGCACTTGGGCATCGCCCCGGCAAGCGCCGCCACCAAAGCTCCTGCCTCATCGGCAAAGGGCCTTGGGCAGATTGCTGGGCTCCTTCCTCGCAATCACTTGACGCTCAAGAGCGCGATTCAGGTCGACCTGAGCGCGGATACCGTTCGACTGCCGCTCTACAAGGGCACCGCGCACGGCCAGACCGTGTGGTTCGTGCTCCTCGACGCATCCGACGAAGGACTTGCTCGCGACCTCGGCGTCAACTTCGCACCCAAGCTCGCGAACATGGGTATCGGCTGCCCCGCATGTGTGCAGACCGTGACGCTCGCGGCGCCGACGCCTGCTCAGAACCATTTCGGCCAGGCGGTCGTGCAGTTTAAGGGAGCGCCCGACTTCAGTCCGACTCGCCTCGCCACGCCCGGCCCGACAGGCTTCCCGCTCGCAAAATTCCACGTCGGCGCGGTCGCCGGAAAGGGTTACAGCCCGTTCATCCGGATCGCAGGATCGCCGGTCGTCTACAGCGCACCGATCGTCGCCACCGGCAACGGGCCATTCGACGTCAACCATCACAAGAACACCGGCGATCGCGTGCTCGCAGTCCACATCGCACCAAAGGCTCGACAGGGCCAGTACCTCGATTCGTGGGCGGACATGCTGCTGATCAAGGGCTTCGACGCCGGCCAGCCGATCGTCTACATGAGCACCGACGCGGGGCAACCGCTCACCGCCGTTCTCGAGCGCGCCACCTACGTGCCGGCTCTGAACAGGGCCGCCTACAACGGCGGCGACGATTTCCTCGGCTCGGCGAGAGAGCGGCTCTTCGGCTTCATCAACGGACAGACCGGCCCTGAAAACCCGCAGGCGCAAGGCTTCGCACACCTCGTGCGCGACGGCCACGCTTCGCAGGACGCAAGGGCCGGCAACCGAGCGCTGATCAACGCCCTCCGACACGGCGGCGATCTGCTCAACACCTTCGGCGACTTTCCGACCCTGGCCGATCCGCGCCACGCCGCGGCCTACAGTCCGCTGTGGGACGCACAGCTCGCCCTCTGGACTGACAAGGCGATCAACAAGAAGCTGAACAAGCGCCAAATCGACGAGAACCAGATCTTCAACCTCGCGGCAAGCCGGCCCGACCTCATCACCGGCGTCAACCCCGCCACAGGAAAACCGGCTCCATACGGCTCCGCCGGTGTCGACATCAACTGCGCGGTGATCGCCTTCACCAACCAGCCACCGACAAAGAACCTCGCCAAACCGATCCCGCGGTCGCAGTTCCCGCCGCGCTGAACCATCGCTGCGGCGCATCCCAGCGGCACGAATCACAGAAAGTGGAAGCGGG
>JACDGR010000129.1 GCA_013821525.1 Actinomycetota bacterium | reverse complement strand
CGTCGAGGTCGAAGTAGAGCAGCGCCGACGCTATGAGCGCACCCGTTGAGAGGACGACGTACTCGAGGAACGTCAGCCCGAGCACCCGGCGCGTTGCCTCCTTGGGGCTCGCCCCCGCTTCGCGAAACGCCCAGTAGTCGACGGCGAAGCCGCCCGAAGCGCGCGTTGCGGCAAAGACACCGAAGCCTGCAACCACGGTCTGGACACTCGCGGAGAGCTCGAGCTCCTTGCCGTCATCAACCCGCGCCATGTCGCGCACGGTCAAGACGTAGCCGCCGTAGGCGATCACCTCCCCTGCGAAGCAGACGGCGAGCCACCCCCACGAGTGACGCTCGTACGCGATGTGCAGGACGTGCGGCCAGCCTGCGTACGAGCCGAGGATCAGCGCGACGGAGACCGTTGCGCCCGCCGCGAGCAGCACGATCAGAAGCGGGCGATCCTCCAGCGCCCGGTGCGCAGCCCGGAGCGTGGCTCGAACCTGCCGAAACGCCTCCACCATCGGGGCAGCCTACGCGGCACCCGCCGGCAAGAGATCGTCCCTAAGAACGACGAGGCCCCGGCTACCATCGAAAGAACACGCGACCCGGTCGCGCGTCTTGCCATGGGAAAACGCTTCGCCATCGATATTCCGCTTGCCGACCCCGGCGAGCCCGACACGCGCTCACCCGCCCGCCTGCTCCTCTGGGTCGGCCGATACCAGCGCGGCACCCTCCTCCTGGGGGTGTTCTTCGGCGTGCTCTGGATGGTCGCCCAGGCGCTGATGCCGTACGCAATCGGCCGCGCGATTCAACAGGGGATCGTCGAGAGCAGCAACCGCGCACTGACCAAATGGACGCTCGTGCTGCTCGGGCTCGGGATCCTGCAGGCAGTCGCCGGGGTGATGCGCCACCGCCTAGCCGTCCTCAACTGGCTGCAGGCCTCCTACCGACTGATCCAGGTCGTCGCCCACCACGCGGCGCGCTCCGGCCCGGCGCTTCGCTCCGAGCTGTCGACCGGCGAGGTCGTCGCCACCGTCTCGAACGACGCGATTCGCGCCGGCGGGGCCTTCGACATCACGGCGCGGCTCGCCGGCGCGGTCGTCGCGTATTTCGTCGTTGCGCTGATCCTCCTCCGCTCGTCCGTGCAACTCGGGCTCGTCGTGCTCATCGGCGTACCGATCCTCGTCACGTTGCTCGGCCTCGTGATCAAACCGCTGCAGGCGCGTCAGCGTGTCCAGCGTGAAGAGGTCGGCCGGCTGACCGCTCTCGGCGCCGACACCGCGGCGGGCCTGCGCGTCCTGCGGGGGATCGGAGGCGAGGACGCGTTCTTCGACCGCTACAGGGCGCGCTCGCAGCGCGTCCGCCAGGCAGGCGTCGAGGTGGCACTGCCGCAGTCGACGCTCGACGCGGCGCAGATCTTCATCCCCGGCCTCTTCGTCGTGCTGGTGACGTGGCTCGGCGCGCGCTTCGCGCTCTCCGGGAAGATCTCGACCGGCGACCTCGTCGCGTTCTACGGCTACGCCGCCTTCCTCGTGATCCCGCTGCGCACCTCGGCCGAGGCGGTCGACAAGATCACACGCGCGCTCGTCGGTTCCAAGCGGATGCTCGCCGTGCTCGCCGTCGACCGTCATATCTCGGACCCCGAGTCGCCCGTCGCGGAGCCGCCCGCAGGGGTCACGCTCTCCGACCCAATGTCAGGCCTCGTCGTCGAGCCCGGCGAGCTCGTATGTCTCGTCTCTGCTCTGCCCGACGACTCTGCGGCGATCGCCGACCGGCTCGGGCGCTTTGGGAGCGAGGACGGCGTCGTGCTCGGTGAGGTGCCGCTCGCGCACCTGCCGGTCGAGACGGTGCGGCGGCGCATCCTCGTCAGCGAGGCCGATCCGACGCTCTTCGCCGGCACGCTCCGCGGCGAGCTCGACCCATGGGGCCGCAGCAGCGGCGACGAGGGGATCATGGAGGCGATCGGGATCGCGAACGCCGAGGACATCCTCGACGCGCTGCCCGACGGGCTCGGCGCGACCGTGGAGGAACGCGGCCGCTCGTTTTCGGGCGGACAGCGCCAGCGGCTCGTCCTCGCACGCGCCCTGCTCTCGGACGCCGAGGTGCTTGTGCTCGTCGAGCCGACGAGCGCCGTCGACGCGCACACCGAGGCGCGCATCGCCGAGCGGCTGCGCGACGCGCGCGCCGGCAAGACGACGGTGATCGTGACGACGAGCCCGCTCGTCCTCGACCGCGCCGACCGTGTCGTGCTCGTCGAGGACGGCCAGGTCGTCGCGCACGGTCGCCACCGCGAGCTGCTGCGCTCGCACGCCGACTATCGCGATGTCGTCACGAGGGGTGAGGACGAGTGAACCGTAGGCTCGGCGGAGGTTCCAGAAGATGAGCAACTTGCTGCCGATCGCCACGGGGCCGGAGCTGCGCGAGCAGGCGAAGCTGCTCGGCGGCCGTCATCGCCGTGGGCTCGCGAAGATGATCCTGCTGCATGCGTGCGCGGCCGGCACCGGCCTCGCAGGCCCGCCCGTGCTCGGTCGGCTCGTCGAATCGGTGCGCCACGGCACGACGACGGGGCACATCGACCGCCTCGTGCTGATCCTCGCGGGGTTCCTCGTGTTGCAGACCGTGTTCACGTTCTTCGCGCGGCGCGCGTCGTTCGTGCTCAGCGAGAAGATGTTCGCGGAGTTGCGCGAGGACTTCATGCGCCGCGTGCTCGCCCTGCCGCTCTCGACCGTCGAGCGCGCGGGTACCGGCGACCTGATCTCGCGGACGACAGCCGATGTCGACTCGATGACGCGCACGATCCGCTTCGCGCTGCCGGAGACGATGATCGCCGCGATCACTGCGACGCTGACGGTTGCCGCGGCGATCTGGGTCAGCCCGCTCGCGGCGCTGCCGTGCATCGCCGGCGTGCCCGTGCTGATCCTGGGAACGCGCTGGTACCTGAAACGCGCTCCCGCGGGCTACCTCTGGGAGCGCGCTGCGTACGCGACGCTTGCCGGCACCGTCGGGGAGACGGTCGACGGCGGGCGCACGCTGGAGGCGCTCGGCCTGAACGAGCAGCGGGTGCAGCGGATCGACGACGACCTGCGCGACGCCTATCGCGCCGAGCGGCGCACGCTCTTCCTGCGCACGGTGTGGTTCCCGTCGGCGGAGTTCTCCTACGTGCTGCCGGTGGTCGCCGCGCTCGCCTGGGGCGGCTGGCTTGTCTCAGCGGGGCACGCGACGCTCGGCCAGGTGACGGCGGTTGCGCTGTACGTCGTGCAGCTCGCGGACCCGGTCGACCGGCTGATCTCCTGGCTGGACGAGATCCAGGTCGGTGCGACGTCCTTCGCGCGCATCGTCGGGATCGCGCGCGTCGAGCCCGACCGCACCGCGACCGACGAGACGCCCGGCGACGACCGCCTCAGCGCAACCGATCTCCACTACGCCTACGTCGCAGACCGCGACGTGCTGCACGGCATCGACCTCGATCTCGTCCCGGGCGAGCGCGTCGCGGTCGTCGGGCCGTCCGGCGCCGGCAAGTCGACGCTCGGCCGGCTGCTCGCAGGCATCCATCCGCCGCGCCGCGGTCGCGTCGAGATCGGCGGGGTGCGCCTCGTCGACCTGCCGCTCGACACGCTGCGCAAAGAGGTCGCGCTCGTCACTCAGGAGCAGCATGTGTTCGTCGGCACCGTCGACGAGAACCTCCTGCTCGCGCGGCCCGGTGCGAGCGAGGAGCAGCTGCATGACGCGCTCTGCGCAGTCGACGCCGACGAGTGGGCGAACGCGCTGCCCGAAGGACGGCAGACGGTGGTCGGCGCCGGCGGGCATCCGCTGACGCCCGCCCAGGCGCAGCAGCTCGCCCTTGCGCGGCTCGTGCTCGCGGATCCGCACACGCTCGTCCTCGACGAGGCGACCTCGCTGCTCGATCCGCGCGCCGCGCGGCACCTCGAGCGCTCGCTCGCATCGGTGCTGGAAGGGCGCACGGTCGTCGCGATCGCCCATCGCCTGCACACGGCGCACGACGCCGACCGCGTTGCGGTGGTAGAGCACGGCCTACTCGAGGAGATCGGCACCCACGACGAGCTCGTCGCGCGCGGCGGCTCCTATGCGGCACTCTGGGACTCATGGCACAGCGAGAACTAGAAGCTGTCTTGGAGGAGGCGCGCGCCGGCATCGCTGCCGGCCGTATGCCCGACGGCGACCGCCTGCGGGCGCGTCTGCGTGCGAGCGGCGCCGGTGAGGCGGAGCTGAAGCAGCTCGAGCGCGTGCTGACGATCGCCCGTGCGCGGACTCGGCTCGCGCGCGAGGTGGCGCCTGCCGCACCGGCGCCGTCGTTGCGCTCGGCGTTGAAGACGAAGCCGACGATCAACGCGAACATGGACGTGCGGCGTGAGGCGGGGTTCGTCCTGCGCTGGGAGACCGTGCCCTCGGTCGTCGGGTGGGAGGTGCGGATCAGCGAGCGTCCCGATGCGCGCAGCGACTACGTCGTGCGCGAGACGCGCGAGCTACCGCCCGGCGAGACGCAGGTGGCCGTGCCGGTCTCGGCGACGCCGATGCGCGTGCACATCCTCGGCCGCACGCGCGACGGGCGCCTCGTGCGGCGGGCGGTCATCTCGGCGCTCGACGAGGCGAACTGGAACGACCGCTGGCAGCAGCGCGCGAGCGCGTCGTAACTCACCGACCTGGTCCGAACCTGGTTCCAGGGTTCGACGCTCGGGCGTCAGCCCATTTCGATCTCGACCGGGCGACCCATCCGGCCGAGGGTGCGCAGGTGGCGCTGGTGCGAGCCGAGCGCGGCGCGGAGCGACGGCTGCGCGGTGTAGCGGACGCCGTGCTTCGCGGCGCTGCGCCTGACGATCTCCGCAATCCGCGGGTAGTGCGTGTGCGGCACGCGCGGGAAAAGGTGGTGCTCGATCTGATAGTTCAGCCCGCCGAGCATCCAGGTGAGAACGACGTTGCGCGGACAGAAATCGACGGTCGTCTCGACCTCGTGCACGCCCCACGAGCGATCGCCCTCTTGCACCTGCTCTGCGGTCGTGAAGTCGGCCTCCTCGACGCAGTGCGCGAGCTGGAACGTGGTCGCCGTGACGAGGCTCGTGCCCATCGAGAACACGATGTAGCCGGCAAGCACGACCCACCACGGATAGACGAACAACGGCGCGACGATCGCCCAGCTGATGAACACGAGCTTGCCGCCGATCAGGCCGAGCAGATCCCACTGCCGCGGCGCGCGCATGCGCGTGTTCGCGACCCGGCCCTTGATCAGCGCAGTCACGTCACCGCCGGTCTGCCAACGCAGCACCATCAGGCTGTAAAGCGGCCAGACGTAGATGTGCTGCAGCCGATGCCACCAGTGTGATCGCTGCGTCGGCATGAACCGCGCGATCGGCGTCAGATCGATGTCGTCGTCGTAGCCGTCGACGTTCGTATACGTGTGGTGCGCGACGTTGTGCTTGATACGCCAGGCATAGCTGCTGAAGCCGAGGAGCGAGTCGGCCGTCCAGCCCATCAGGTGATTGAGGCGCCGGCTGCGGAAGTACGCGCCGTGGTTTGCATCGTGCTGCACGCAAAAACCGACGAGGATCGCACCGAGCATCAGGCCGGCGAGACAGAGCAGGCCACCGACCACCCCGGGCCGCACGAAGATCAACGTCGACCACGAGCCGATCAACAAGCCGAAGGCGACGAACGACTTCACGTAGAGCTGCACACGCCCGAGCGTTGCTGTCCGCCTGGAGGCGAGGTAGAGATCGACCTCGTGCCGAATCTCGGCGAAGAAGTCCCCACCCTTCGGGAACGACAGCTTCTGGGGTGTGGCCTGTGGGGTCGTCATGCGCTCAGACTACGGTCGTACCCGGCGAGCACCTCGGCGAATCTCCGCTCCGCCAGGACGCCGAACAGGGGATTTCGCGTCAGTTTCGCGCGCGTGGTCGCCGGACTCGTCAGCCCGCAGAGGAAGCGTGCAACCTGCCGTGGCTCGCCGAGTGCGCTCGGATGCTCGTCGCGGAGCGTCTCCAGCCCGGCGCGGTCGAACGACGCCGCAAAGGGCGGCTCGACCCCTGCCGGGATCACCTGCGCCACTCCGGTCAGACAGAACGTGCAGTGGCCGCACGGCTCGTCACGTTGCTCGCCAAAGTACCCGACCAGCGACTGCACCTGGCAGCCGTCGTGCTCGACGAGGGACACGACACGTTGGATGCGCTCGGTCTCCGCCTGCTCACGCCGGTCGAAGCGCTCGGAGAGCTGCGCGACGAGCGCGTCCGGCGCCTCGCAGGCGCGCAGCAGCGTGTAGCGCTGTCGCACATCGGAGACCTTCAATTCGACGAGTCGCTGCTCCTCCAGGTAGCCGAGCGCCGCGACGACCCGCTGGCGCTCGTCCCCGTACGAATCCGGGTCGATCGCCGTCCAGATGCGCCCTTCCTTACCGCCTTCGATCACGCGGCGGAGGAACGCAGCGCGCGCACCGTCGAAACGGTCGTACACCTCGTCGAAGGAGTCCCCGACCGGGCGCATGCTGTAGCCGGCGTAGAACGGCGTTCCCTGCTGCACGTAGCCGTCGAGCTCGAGGTAGGTGAGAATCGTCTTCAGCACAAGTGGGCGCACGTCATGACGGGCGGATAGCTCGTACTCCGACAGCGCGAACTGCGTACCGACGTCGTGCGCGAACACCTCGTGCACGAGTCCGGCCAGCGACGTGCGGGTCGGCGTGTCACCGAAGACGAAGTTCTCGAGCGTCGGCACGTCGTCGCGGCTTGCAAAGAGCTCGCACGTGCTCGGCTCGCCGTCGCGGCCCGCGCGACCGATCTCCTGCGAATACGACTCGAGACCCTTCGGCAGGTTCAGGTGGTAGACGTAGCGCACGTCGGCCTTGTCGATGCCCATCCCGAAGGCGATCGTCGCGACGACGATGTTGCGGCCGGAGCCCGTCCACCACTCCTGCACGGCAACCCGCTCGTCCGTGCCGAGACCCGCGTGGTAGGCGCGGGCCGGCAGCCCTGCGGCGGCGAGCTCCTCGGCGACGCGCTCTGCCGTGCGCTGGAGCGTCACGTAGACGATCGTCGAACCGGTCGGCCGGTCACGCAGACGGTCGAGCAGCGCCCGGTCGCGCGCGTCGGCAAGCACCGGGGTCGTCAGCATCGTGAGGTTCGGGCGGTAGAAACCGGTCAGCACCGCGTCGTCCTTCGCGATCCCGAAGCCCTCGCAGATGTCGGCGACCACGGCCGGCGTGGCCGTTGCGGTCAGCGCGAGCACACGCTCGGCTCCGAGCTCGCGTGCACGCGCGGCGAGCTTCAAATAGTCGGGCCGAAAGTTGTGCCCCCACTCCGAGATGCAGTGCGCCTCGTCGACCGCAAAGAGGGCGATCTTCGTCTCGCCGAGCTGAGCGAGAAACCGCTCGTTGTTGAAACGCTCGGGCGCGACATAGAGGAGCTTCAATGACCCGTCGCGCAACCGGCCTGTCACGGCGCGCGTCTCGTCTGCGCCGAGGCTCGAGTCGAGCCGCGCCGCGGGGACGCCGCGTGCGCTCAGCATGTCGATCTGATCCTTCATCAGCGCGATCAGCGGCGACACGACGACCGTGACGCCGTCGAGCAGCAGCGCGGGCAGCTGGTAGCAGAGGCTCTTACCGCTACCGGTCGGAAAGACGGCGAGCGCCGAGCGGCCGGCAAGGAGCGCGTCCACGACCTGTTCCTGGCCCGGCCGGAACGACGAGAAGCCGAACGTCTCGGAGAGCAGGTCGAGCGGTGCGGTTGCGTTCGGCGTCGCTAGGCGGCGGACGCGTCGTCGTCGCCCGAGCGCTTCTTCCAGAACGTCAGCACCCCGACGGCACCTGCGAGGAGCAGCGCGATCGCGCTCTTGTTCGGCTTACGGCTCTCGGAATCGATCGTCGGCACGGCGTCCTTCGCCTTCTTCTTGAGGACGCGCTTGCTGACAGCCCAGGCCATCCAGCCGAATGCTGCATTGCGACGATTGAAAACGCTCACGAGATGACTGTACCCGGTCCTGCAGACGCAGAAAAAGTGAGCCCCCACCCTCTGCGGCGCAAGGTGGGGGCTCTGAGAAGGTGCCGGGAGCCTGCGGGCGGGCGAAGCTTCCGGCGGGACGAGGGCACGTCCATCCATTGAGATGCCGTCGGCGCGCAGATCTTGCGCGGCAGCTGCCGCTTTACAAACGCTTTACTTCTGCTTCTTGGCCGACGCCAAGCGATGCGGGCTCGCGTGCCTGTTCGCCCGGTGGACGGCCTTCACGTGGCTGACGCGCTGCTGCTGTTTGGCGAGCTTCTTCTGAGCTCGCGCGATCTTCGCCCGCGCGATCGCGGCCCGGTGCGCAGCGACCTTCATGGCTGCGGCCGCGCGGTGCCCGTTCGCGATCACACCTGTCGCCTGCTGCTTGCCGTTTCCGTGCGCAGGGTGTCGCGTCTTCGCGGCAGGCTGCGCGTGCTTGACGAGCTGACGCGGCTGCACCGGGAGGTGGCGCGCGTGAGCGGCCGGCGCGGGCCGGCTGACAGCGACGCGCGAGACGGAAGCAGGCTCCTTCGCGCCCGCTTTCGCGGCGCGC
>JACDGR010000128.1 GCA_013821525.1 Actinomycetota bacterium | reverse complement strand
CACAACTCATCCGACACGATCCACGGTGCGACAGCCATCGACGCCTCCCAGCTTGACGACAGATGCCGACGGCATTCGCCAACGGGAAACGGGTCCCTTCATTACGAAAGGAGCTCTAAGAGCGGGTCGCTCGACGCAGTCGAGCTACTCGGCGACAGCTGCGAGCGCGGTCTCTGCGAGCAGTGGCACTGCCGCCTCGAAGATCGCCGCACGGGTGTCCTCGGCGCCGAGCTCGCCGCGGATGAAGCGGCCGTAGATCGCCTCGCAGAAAACCGCCGCCTTCCACAGGGCGAGCGCCTCGAACCACGCGAGCGGCTCGACCTCGCGACCGCTGCGCTCGGCGTAGCGGTCGACGAGCTCGGCCCGGCTCGGGAAGCCGGGCTCCGCCGTGACCGGCGTCGACCCGAGCGCGCTCGTCCGGCCGCCCGGCTCGCTGTAGGTCGCGAGGAGGTAGCCGACGTCGGCACGCGGGTCGCCGATCGCACCCATCTCCCAGTCGAGCACGGCGGCGATGCGGGTCGGCTCGCCCGGGGCGACCATCATGTTCCCGAGGCGGTAGTCGCCGTGGACGACCGTCGGCTCGAGCGGCGGGGGCAGGTGGTCGGCGAGGAACCTGCCGACCTCGTCGACCTGCGACAGCTCGCGCGTCTTGTTGATCTCCCAAAGTTGCGAGAAGCGCCGGACCTGGCGCTCGGCGTAGCTCCCCGGCCGCGCGAACGCTGCGAGCGGCGGCAGCGACACGTCCGCCGCATGGATCTCGACGAGCGTGTCGACGAGGTCCATGCCGAGCGAGCGCCGGGCCGCTTCCGTCTCGAGGCCCGACGGGAGCTCAGTCGTGATCACGTCGCCTGCGAGGAAGCGCATCACGTAGAAGGGCACGCCGAGCACGCTCTCGTCGGCGCACACCGCGACGATCTCTGCAAGCCGCCCGAATCCGGCCTCGCGCATTGCGTTCTGCAACCCGGCCTCGCGCACCATGTCGTGCGCCGACGGCAGTAGCGGCGGGCGTGGGGGGCGGCGCAGCACGAAGCGCTCATCGCCGCGCTCGAGCAAGAAGGTGAAGTTCGACCCACCGCCGTCACCGATGCGCGTCGTCGTCAGCGGCCCCACACCGAGCCCGTGCGCGTCGAGAAACGTCTCGACCCGTTCCGGCACGATCAGTGGCTCCACCTCCTCGATGCTACGCCTTGCAAGACTGCGGGCATGCGTCGGCGGCTCTACCTGATGCGCCACGCCGAGGTCTCCTACGTCGGCGAGCGCGATCCCGAGGCGGTGCGGCTGACTCCTCGCGGCCTCGAGCAGGCCGCGGCGGCACATCGCGCGCTGCGCGATGTCGACTTCGACCTCGTCGTGACGAGCACGCTGCCGCGCACGGTCGAGACCGCCGCGGTCGTCGCGCCCGGCCGTGAGCCACAGCAGACCGCGGCTTTCGCCGAATGGCGCGGCGGACGGCTCGACGACATCCCGGCGGACGAGCTCGAAGCGATGTTCACCGGCTCGCTGACGATCAAGGACGAGGCGGCTCGCTTCCTCGGCGGTGAGTCACTCGGGGAGGCGCTCGACCGTGTGCTGCCCGGGTTTGCCCGCCTGGTCGAAGCCGAGTGGCACACCGCGCTCGCCGTCTTCCACGGTGGCGTCAACCGCATCCTGCTCTCGCACGCGCTGGCGGGCGGCCGGACCTACTTCGGCAACCTCGAACAGGCGCCCGCCTGCATCAACGTGCTCGATCGCGATCTTGATAGACGTGGCGACGACGGGACGTGGATCGTGCGCACGGTCAACTACATCCCGTACGACCCGCTGCATCCGGCGCGGACGACGACGATGGAGCACCTCTGGGGTGAGCTCGCCGTCTGGCTCGACGAGCGCGGCTAGATGCCGTACTAGCTGGCCGAGATCGTCAGCACGCCCCCGAGCGCGATCCCGATCCCGAGCTTCTGTGCGCGCGTCAGTCGCTCGCCGAGCAACAGGTAGGCGAGGACAACCGTCACGATCGGGAAGAGCGCACCGAGCACGGAGACGAGCGACAGCAGTCCGTGTGCGCTCGCGAAGGCGAAGAGCACGTTCGCAACGACGTCGGCGAGGCCGACGCCGGCGACCGCGAGCAACGACGCTCGCGGGATGCGCATCGGCGCGCGTAGCCCCACTGCGAGCACGCCGAGGAGCGCAAGTGAGCCGACGCGCGCGCCCGCGAGCGTCGAAAGAGCGTCTCCCTCGCGGCTGCCGAGGCCGAGGAAGTAGATGAAGAGGCCGAGCGTGGCGGCCGCCAGGAGCGCCAGGAGCACTGCGCGCGCACGATCGGCCGACTCCGAGCGGTGCTCCTCGACCGAGGCGAGCACCGCCCCGCCGAGCGCCGCCACGGCGCCTACCGTGGCGAGAGTCGAAGGACGTTCGCCGGTTGCGACCGAGAGGCCGAACGGCACGATCGTCCCGCAGGCGACGAGCGGCGAGACAACGCTCATCGTCCCGAGTGAGAGCGCGCGATAGAACGCCGCGAGCCCGACCCCGCCGCCTGCGCCCGCGAGCAGCCCGAGCAGGAAGGAGCGGGTTCCGACCTCGCCTCGCACGCAGACGACGACTGCGAGCAGCACAGCTCCTGCCGCCTGCGAGAGGATCGTCACCCCGAAGGCCGGCAGCCGCCTCGTCAGCGAGCCGCCGGCGAAGTCGGCCGTCCCCCAGACGATCGAGGAGCCGAGTGCCAGCAGGAGCGCGAGCGCGCTCATCGCCGGCTCAGTTGAGGCGCTCGACGAGCATGGCCATGCCCTGGCCGCCGCCGACGCACATCGTCTCGAGACCGATCGTGCGATCCATCGTCTCGAGATCGTTCAGCAGCGTTCCCATGATTCGTGCGCCCGTCATGCCGTACGGATGACCGAGTGCGATCGCGCCGCCGTGCGGATTGAGCTTGTCGCTGAACGGGTCGACGCCGACCTCGCGGCAGACCGCGATCACCTGAGCGGCGAACGCTTCGTTCAGCTCCATCACGTCGACGTCGTCGATCGTCATGTTCGCCTGCGCGAGCACCCTCCGGACTGCCTCGATGGGGCCGACGCCCATCACCTCTGGCTCGACGCCGGACACGCTCGACGCGATGATCCGCGCGCGCAGCTTCAGCCCGAGTTCGGCTGCGCGGTCGGCCGACATGACGACGACCGCGGCGGCGCCGTCGTTCAGCGGGCACGCATTCCCTGCGGTCACCCGTCCGCCGGGCTTGAACGCAGGGTCGAGCGACTGCAGCTTCTCGAACGTCGAGGAGCGGCGCGGCCCGTCGTCGGTGGCGACCCCTTCGTACGCTGTCAGCTCGCGCGCGAAGAAGCCAGAGTCCTGCGCGGCGACCGCACGCTCCTGCGACTGCTGCGCGAACCGATCCATGTCGTCGCGCGAGATGTCCCACTGCTCGGCGACGTTCTCGGCGGTCAAGCCCATCGGGATGTAGACGTTCGCGATCGGCGCGTCGTCTCCGAAGAGCGCCATGTGCAGCTCGTCCTCGGTCTTCGGGTACCCGTTCACCTGCGAGATCGACTCGACGCCGGCCGCGACGAACGTGTCGCCCTCGCCGGCCTTGATGGCGTGGAACGCCATGCGGATCGTCTGGAGGCTCGAGGCGCAGAACCTGTTGACCGTGGTGCCGGGCACGGTGTGCGGAAGACCCGCGAGCAGAGCAGCGCGGCGACCGAGGTTCATGCCCTGCTTGGCCTCGGGGAAGCCGCAGCCGAGCATCACATCGACGATCTCGTCGCGCGGCAGCCCGGGGACCTGCTCGAGTGCCGACCGGATCGCGAAGGCCGCCAGGTCGTCGGGGCGGGCATCGACGAGCGAGCCCTTCCCGGCGCGGCCGATCGGGGTGCGCGCGGTGGAGACGATCACTGCTTCAGGCATGCGCGCATCTTGCACCAAAGAGAAGGGCCGGTGTGTGCCGGCCCTTCTCGTCAAGCGTCCTAGCGAAGCTCGCGGTTCAGGCGCCGCGGCCGTTGATCAGCTTGCTGATCGGCTTGAACGTGTTGTTCTGGTACTGAACGAGCTGAACCTGTGCGATCGGGAACTGGTAGTTCCCCTTCGTCCGCACGTCGACACCCGGGAGGGTGTACGGGTTCGCCTTCTTCGCCTTCACGGTGAAGTTCATGTTGCGGGCGGCCTTCATCAGGCCCGCGCGGGTGAGGTTCTTACCCGCCGCCGTCAACACCTGCACCGTTGTCCATGCTTTGGCGACCCCGTAGATGTTCAGGCCGTCGTTCGCGTTGGCCTTCGGGGCGTACTTCGCCATGATCGCGCGATAGGCCTTCATGCCCGGCGTCTTGTTGTAGAGCGGGTTCGCCGGGTCGAGCAGGTAGTTGACGGTGATCGTCCCGTCGGTGTTGTCGGAACCCGACTTCTTCGCAATCGTCAGGAACGCATCGGTCGCAGAGACCGAGTTCGTGAAGATGTGCGCCGGATGCCAGCCGAGCTTCGTCGAGATGACGTAGGCCTGGATGGTCGGAGTCGGCGTTGCGAAGATCAGGAAGATGTCGGCGCCTGACGCTTTCAACTTCGCGACCTGCGTCGCCGGCGGGTTGCCGCTCAGTGCGTAGCCCTCCGCGTCGATGATCTGCGGCAGGTGCTGCTGCGTGAGGCCTGCCTTCAGGCCGCGCAGGTAGTCGTTGCCGTAGTCGTCGTCCTGGAAGAGGATGCCGAGCTTCGCGGTCGGGAAGTTCTTGGCGATGTACTTGCCGTAGATCGACCCTTCGGCTTCGTAGTCCGGCTGCCAGCCGAGCGTCCACGGGTTCGTCGTGAAGTCGCGATCGAATGTGGTTGCGCCGGTGGAGACGAACAGCTGCGGCACCTTGTTCTGGTTCAGGTAGTCGCGGACCGCCTGCTGGGGTTCGGTGCCGAGACCGCCGACGAGCGCGAACGCGTGATCCTGCTCGACGAACTTGTGCGTGATCTGCACCGTGTTCGCCGGGTTGTAACCGTCGTCTTCGTACCTGAAATCGATCTTGCGGCCGTTGACGCCGCCGTGCGCGTTGACGTACGAGAAATACGCGGCCATTCCGACCGGAATGGGGGCGTAGCCCGACGCCGGCCCACTCAGAGGGAACGTGCCCTCGAGCAGGATGGACTTCGCCGTAACGCCCGGCGTCGCCGAGGACGTCGCACCGGCCGTCACAACGATGACGGCCGAGACGGCGAGCGCCGCGGCGATCAGCAGGAACGTCTTCTTCATGCGTCTTCTCTCCTTGTCGCGGAGTGGCCCAGGGGGTTTCTTCGCGCGGACTATACGGGCCTTACGGGCGAAAGAGAAGCGTGGATTCTACGGGGCTTCGACGCCGGTGGCCGGATCCGACGGGGTCGTCGAGCGCGGTTTGCTCCAACCGGCCACGGTCGATCTTCCCGTCATCAGGCGGCGGACGACCCCTGCGGCCCCTGCAGGAGCCAGATACAGGACGACGAGGAGGATCAACCCGTAGACGACGAGACCCGAGCCGGGGGCGTGCGTGTCCAGGTGATGGACGCGGCTGATCCCGTTCAAGATTGTCGGCCCCCAGCTGATCCGGATGAACTCGACGAAGAGGGCGCCGAAGACCATTCCGTAGAGGGATCCCGCGCCCCCGAGGACGATCCCCGTCAGCAGCAGGATCGAGAGGTCGATCGGGAAGGTGTCGGGGTTCACGTAGGTGATTCCGATCGCATAGAGCCCGCCGGCGACGCCGCAATAGAAGGCCGAGATGCCGAAGGCAGCGGACTTGATCGTCGCAGTTGAGACTCCGTTCGCGGTCGAGGCGATCTCGCTGTCGCGGACGGCACGGAGCGCGCGGCCGAAACGCCCGCGCACGATGCCGAATGCAAGCGGGAGCATGACAAGCGCGATCATCCAGCAGACGGCGTAGAACCAGACCGACGGGTTCATGTGCAGCCCGAGCTCGGAGTGGAGCTGCGGCAGGTTCTTGCCGATGCCGCCGCCGGTGAAGTGCGGGAAGCGCTTCAGGAGCCCGATGAACGAGAGCGGGATCGCGAATGTGGCGAGTGCGAGGTAGGGCCCGGCGAACCTCGTCGCCGGCAGGCCGAAGGCGAGCCCGAACAGCCCGGCGACGACACCCGCCACGGGAATCGTCAGGAGGTCGTTCCACCCGTGGTCGACCACGAGGATCGTGGTCGTGTACGCGCCGACGCCCATGAACGCGCCGTGGCCGAGCGAAATCTGGCCCGTGAACCCGGTGAGGATGTCGAGCCCGAGGAGCGCGACCAGGTAGACCGCGACGAGGGCGAGCTGGAACAACCGGTAGTGGGTGAAGAACGTCGGCGCGAGCACCACCGCGGTAACGAGGACCCCGAACGAGACGAGTGCGGTGACGCGCCTCATACGCGCCTCACGACGGCGCGCCCGAGCAGGCCGGAGGGCCGGATCAGCAGCACGACTAGCAGGATGCCGAGTGCGACGGGCAGCTGCAGGTCGGGAGTCACGAAGGTCACGTACTGGGTGATCAGGTTCAGCATGACGCCGAGCAGCACGCCACCCGTCACGGCGCCGACAGGGCTCTCGAGCCCGCCGAGCACGGCGGCCGCGAAGGCGTAGATCAGCACGGCTTGCATCATGTTCGGCGTCAGGAAGAACGTCGGCGCGACCATCATCCCGCTGACCGCGCCGAGCACTGCGGCAAAGCCCCAGCCGAGCGCAAGTAGCAGCGAGGTGCGCACGCCCATCAGCCGGGCCGCTGCAGGGTTGAGCGCACCTGCACGCATCGCGAGCCCGAGCTTCGTGAAACGGAAGAAGAGCGCGAGCACGACGACACAGGCGGCGACGACACCGAATGTGCCCGCGTCCTGCTTCGAGATGTGCACCCCGCCGATCACCCACGAGGACGTGGGGAAGGGGCTCGGATAGAACTGCAGCTGCGGTGACCAGATCCAGGCGGCCGCGCCGTTCAGGATCACGAGCAACGCGATCGTCGCCATCACGACGGTCAGCACGCTCGCACGCGCGAGGGGGCGCACGACGACGGTCTGCAGGCCGATGCCTCCGGCGAACGCGATCAACAGCGTCACGAAGAATGCGGGCCAGTACGACATGCCGTGGTGGGTGATCAGCGCCCAGGAGATGTACGTCGTGAACATCGCCATCTCACCCTGTGCGAAATTGATCACCTCGGTCGCCTTGTAGATCAGCACGAGCGCCAGCGCGAGCGATCCATAGATCGAGCCGAGCGCGAGACCGGAGACCACTGTCTGCAGGAACTGGGCCACTAGTGGTTTCTCCGGTGACGCCTTCGAGTGACTCGGCTGCGAGCACCAAGCGATGCAAGGACGCAGGGAGGGTCAATAGCGGAGCCTATTGGCCCGACTGAGGACGCCGCAGCGCGCCGTGTAATCGCGGGCGAGGGGCCGAAGAGTGTTGCCGGGGGAGCCATTTAGTATCCGAGGTATGCGGTGCGGATCGCGTCGTTGGATCGCAGCTCGTCGGCTGAGCCGGCGAGGGCGATCGAACCTGTTTCGAGCACGTAGGCGCGCCGCGCAACGCCGAGGGCGATCGCCGCGTTCTGCTCGACGACCAGCACGGCGAGGCCCTCCTTCTCGTTCAGATCGGTGACGACGCGGAACACCTCGCGCGTCACGAGCGGTGCGAGCCCGAGTGACGGCTCGTCGAGCATCAGCAGCTTCGGCCGCTGCAGGAAGGCCCGCGCGAGCGCGAGCATCTGCTGCTCGCCACCCGAGAGCGTGCCCGCCTGCTGGTTGCGGCGCGCGTCGAGCCACGGGAAGTAGTCGAGCACCGTCTTGAAGTCCGGACGGCCGCGGCGCATGTACGCGCCCATGCGCAGGTTCTCCCACACGCTCAGCTGAGTAAAGATCCCTCGCCCCTCCGGAACGTGCGCGACGCCGTTGCGGGCGACCGCTTCAGGGCCTGACCGGGTCAGTCGCTTGCCGCCGAGGATCACCTCGCCGCTGCGGCGCACGGTGCCCGAGACCGCGCGCAGGGTGGTCGTCTTGCCTGCGCCGTTCGCGCCGAGCAGCGCGACGACCTCGCCCTCACCCACCGTGAGCGAGATCCCGTGCAGTGCGGCCACTTGGCCGTAGCGAGCGGAGACATCGTTGAGCTCGAGCAGTGCCGCCATCGCGAGGCGGGTAGCTTCTCAGGAATGGTCGAGCTAGAGGAAGGGATCCGTCGCGTGACGTTTCCGCTGCCGTTCGGCCTCGATCACGTCCACTGTTACCTCCTGCGTAGCGCCGCCGGCGGCTGGACGCTCGTCGACTCGGGCCTCGGCTCGCCGACGCCCGAGGAGCGCTGGCGCGAGGTGCTCGCCGAGCTCGACGCGCCGATCGAGCGGATCGTCGTCACGCACATGCATCCCGATCACGTCGGCGGTGCGCGCGACGTCGCGGACGCGGCCGGCGCACCGGTGTTCCAGGGCCGCGAGGACTACGCGCAGTGCGTGGCAGCTTGGGGTGAGCGCGACCCGCAGCGCTTCCTCGCCTACTGGCAGGCGCACGGCATGCCGGACGCTGAGCTCGAGGGGCAGATGCGCGATTCCGAGCGGCTCCTGGCGGCCGTC
>JACDGR010000127.1 GCA_013821525.1 Actinomycetota bacterium | reverse complement strand
AAGGCGCTGCACCTGCGGCCGCCGGCGAGCCGGACGAGCAGACCCGCGAATACACCTCTCCGATCGACGAGGAGGACACGCTGCATCCGGAGGACGGTGTCCTGCCGCCCCCGCCGGCCGACGGCGTCCCCTCCGCAGTCGACACGATGGTCATCCCGGCCGCCGAGATCCGTTCGGCGATCCACGAGCACGCACAGACGGGGGCACCGCAGGCAGGTTTCGGCAGGCGACTGCTGGCGCTACTTGTGATCGTCGCGCTGATCGTCGTCATCGTCGTGCTCGTCTGGTGGGGGCTCGCACGCTGAGAACGCTCTCGCTGCGAAACCGCGAACTGTTCTACCTCGGCGTCGTCGGGGTGCTGACCGTGCTCGGCTTCGCCTCCGTCTACATCGCGCGGCAGTCGCTCGTCAGCTGGGGCTCGCTCAGCTACGCGCTCTTCTTCATCGCGCTGTATCTCGCAGCCCACGTGGTCGCGCGGTTCACCGTGCCGAACGCCGACCCGTATCTGCTGCCGCTGGCCGGTCTCCTGACCGCTGTGGGTGTCACCGAGATCTACCGGCTCGGACCGAGCGATGCGTTCAAGCAAGGCTTGTGGATCGTGATCGGCGTCGGTCTCTTCGCCCTCGTGCTCTTCGGCCTGCGCCGCGATTTCCGGGTGCTCGAGCAGTACAAGTATCTCTTCGGGATCGGCTCGCTGGCACTGCTCTTCCTGCCGCGCGTGCCCGGCCTGGGGACGACGATCAACGGCGCGCGGCTCTGGGTGCACGCGGGCCCGCTCGCGTTCCAGCCGGGCGAGCTCGCGAAGATCTTCCTGATCGTCTTCCTTGCCGCGTACCTGCGCGAGAAGCGAGAGGTGCTCGCGCAGGGACGCGCCAAGGACGTTGGCCCGCTGCTCGTGATCTGGGGTGCGACGATGCTCGTGCTCGTCTCGTCGAACGACCTCGGCTCCGGTCTCCTCTACTTCGGGATCTTCCTCGCGATGCTCTACATCGCAACTGCACGCATGTCCTTCGTGCTCGTCGGCGTCGGCCTGTTCATCGCAGGCGGCTACGGCGCCTACACGAAGATCGGGCACGTCCACGAGCGCGTGACGATCTGGCTGCACCCGTGGACGACCGGGAGGGTCTATTGCCCGTCGACCGGCGGTCTCGCGCTCCGGCAAGACTGCGAGAGCTACCAGCTCGTGCGTTCGCTGTACTCGATCGCAAACGGCGGCTTCCCCGGCACCGGGCTCGGGAAGGGAACCTTCACGACGACGAGCGGCGGCGAGCTGATCCCGTTCGTGAACAGCGACTTCATCTACTCGGCACTCGCACAGGAGCTCGGGCTCGTCGGCGCGGCAGCACTGCTGCTCGTGTTCATGCTCTTCGTGGCCCGGGGCATGAAGATCGCGCTCCAGGCCGACGACGGCTTCTCGAAATTGCTGGCAGCCGGGCTCACGTTCGGCTTCGCGCTCCAGACGTTCATCATCGTCGGAGGCGTCCTGCGGCTGATCCCGCTGACGGGCATCACGCTGCCGTTCGTCTCCTACGGCGGCTCGTCTGTCGTTGCCAACTTCGCGCTCCTCGCCGGGCTGCTCCTGATCTCCGACCGTGCCAACGCGAACATGGTGGGTGCGCGGTGAACAAGCAGATCTCGCGCGTGGCGCTCGTCGCGCTCCTGCTCCTCGCGGCGCTGATCATCGGCACGACCTACTGGCAGGTCTGGGCCGCGCCGGGGCTGGCCGCCCGCCAGGACAACGCCATCCAGCGGGTCGCCCAGTTCCGGATCAAGCGCGGGCTGATCTATGCGTCGGACGGGAAGACCGTGCTCGCAAAGAACGTCGTCAAGAAGGCCGGCGGTCAGAACCTCTTCTTCCGCACCTACCCGACGCACGGATTCGCCTCGCAGGTTCTCGGCTACTCGACGCAGGGACGCTCCCGTGCGGGGATCGAGCGCCAGGAGAACGCGTACCTGACTGCAGCGAACGCGAATCTCGGCACGATCTGGGCGAAGCTGACCGACAAGCTGAAGGGCACGACGGTCAGCGGCAACAACCTGATCCTCAACTTGCGCGTGAACGCGCAGAAGATCGCCGAGAACGCCCTGCGCGGGAAGTGCGGGGCTGCCGTCGTCATGAACCCGAAGTCGGGTGCGGTCTATGTGATGGCTTCCTCACCCACCTACGACCCGAACAAGATCGAGTCACCGAACGGGTTCGCGGGGATCCTCAAGTCACCGAGCTCGTGCCCGGGGTCGTCCTCGGCACTGCTCAACCGAGCGACGCAGGGCCTCTACCCGCCGGGCTCGACCTTCAAGACGGTGACGGCGGCAGCTGCGCTCGACTCCGGCGTCTACACGCCGGACTCGCGCTTCAACGACCCCGGCTACTGCACCGAGTACGGGCAGAAGGTGTCGAACGCCGGCGACCCCGAAGCGCCCGAGAGCTTCGGCAACGTCAACTTCGTTCAGGCCTATCAGCACTCGATCAACGCAGTCTTCTGCGACATCGGCAAGAAGCTCGGCGCGGGGAAGATCATCGACCAGGCGAAGAAGTTCGGCTTCTACTCGACTCCGCCGATCGAGCTGCCCTCGAACGAGCTCTCCGCGAGCGGCGAGTACGACTTCAAGAAGCACGCGCTCTTCGACGACGCCGGCCTCGCAGACCCGGGCCGGCTGGCGTTCGGGCAGGACAAGCTGCTCACGACCCCACTGCAGATGGCGCTCGTCGCTGCAGCCGTCGCGAACGGCGGTGTGATCATGACACCGCACCTCGTGAAGAAGGTGACGAGCCCCGGCGGGGGCGGCGGCACCGTCGTGAAGGTGAAGCCGCACGCGCTGCGCCGGGCGATGAAGCCCGCCACAGCGGCGGCGTTGAACGTGATGATGCAGGCCGTCGTCACCGGCGGAACCGGGACGTCGGCGCAGATTCCCGGCATCAAGGTCGCCGGCAAGACAGGAACCGCGGAGACGGGGGCGTACAAGATCTACGACGCCTGGTTCATCTTCTTCGCGCCCGCGGACAACCCGCAGGTGGCCGGAGCGGTCGTCGTCGAGCACTCACCGAACGGGTTCGGAGGGGCCGTGGCCGCTCCGATCGCCAAGCAGCTGATGGAGGCGATCCTGCCCTCCGCGTCGAAGGGGTAGCCGGTTCCGTATGTCCACCACAGACACCCTGATCGACCGTCCGTTCGACAAGCGCTACGTGATCAAGCGCAAGCTCGGTTCGGGCGGGATGGCCGACGTCTATCTCGCCGAGGACCAGGAGCTCGGGCGCCGCGTCGCGCTGAAGCTGCTCGACGACCGGCACGCCTCCGACGAGCAGTTCGTCGAGCGCTTCCGCCGGGAGGCGCAGAGCGCCGCCGGCCTCAACCATCCGAACATCGTCTCGATCTTCGATCGCGGGCGCGCGGAGGGGACGTACTACATCGCAATGGAGTACCTCGACGGACGCACGCTGAAAGAGCTGCTCGTCCGCAACGGCCCGACGCCGATCCCGATCGCCATCGACTACGCGCGGCAGATCCTCGGCGCGCTTGCGTTCGCGCACCGCAACGGGATCATTCACCGCGACATCAAGCCGCACAACATCGTCGTCGGTGGCGATGGCCGCCTGAAGGTGACGGACTTCGGCATCGCGCGCTCGGGCGCGTCGCAGATGACCGAGGCCGGCTCGATCGTCGGGACGGCTCAGTACCTCTCGCCGGAGCAGGCACGCGGCGCACCGGTCGACCCCCGCTCGGATCTCTACTCGCTGGGGATCGTCCTCTACGAGATGCTCACCGGCTCGGTCCCGTTCACGGGCGACACCCCGGTCGAGATCGCGATGAAGCACCTCTCGCAGGTGCCGGAGCCGCCGTCCGAGCTGAGGCACGAGGTGCCGCACGACCTCGATGCGGTCGTGATGCGCGCGCTCGCGAAGGATCCCGACCAGCGGTACGCCTCTGCCGAGGAGATGGACGCCGATCTTGCGCGTGTCGCACGAGGCGTCGCGGTCTCACGCGAGACCGAGGACGCGATGACCCAGGTGCTCGCCGGTGTCGGGGTAACCGCCGCGCAGACGATGGTGACGCGCCCGCGCGCGGTCTCGCCGCCTGCGCCCCCGCCCTACCGCGCGGCATCCTCCTACTACGAGGAACCGCCTCGCGGGCGTTCGATCTGGCCCTGGCTGCTCGCCCTCGGACTGATCATCGCCGGCGGGATCGGCGGCTTCTTCCTCTACACGAAGATCCAGGATCAGCTGAACGCGAACAAGCCCGTCGCAGTGCCCGACGTCCTGCTCCTGCAGCGCGACCTCGCGGTGCTGAAGATCCAGCAGGCAGGGCTGACACCGCGGGTCGTCACGGCGGCCGACGACAACGTGCCGCGCGGGCAGGTCTCCCAGGAGAATCCAGGCGGCGGCTCGAAGGTCGGCAAGGGCTCGACCGTCAACCTGATCGTCTCGACCGGCAAGCCACGAGTGCAGGTGCCGAACGTGGTCGGCCAGAGCGTCACGGCGGCGGTGACGGCGCTCGCCGGGCGCGGGCTCGATCCCAGGATCACGCACGTCTTCTCCGGTGAGCCGCCGGACACGGTGACCGCGCAGCAACCGCACGCAGGCGACACGCTCGTCAAGGGCTCGGTCGTGCACATCAACGTCTCCCGCGGCGCGAAGCCGGTGCCGGTGCCCGACGTGACGAACCAGCCCTTCCTGAACGCCAAGTCCGCGCTCGAGGGCCAGGGCTTCGTGGTCGGGCGCGTCGACATCCAGTCCGATCTCGCCTCCGGTGTCGTCGTCGCGACCGACCCGCCGCCCGGCACGAGCGTCTCGAAGGGGACGAAGATCACCCTGTCGGTCTCGAAGGGGCCTGCGACGACCCAGATCCCGGACGTGACGACCCAGAACCAGGGCGACGCAACCTCGATCCTCCAGGGTGCCGGCCTGACGGTTGCGGTGATCTTCGACCCGGTGACCGATCCGAGCCAGGATGGCGTCGTGACCTCGCAGGATCCGGCGGCAGGCGCCGACGCAAAGCAGGGCGAGATCGTGACGATCCACGTCGGTCAGCTCTCCGGCACGGCCGGCGGCGACTCGACGACGACGACACCCGGGACGACGACGACGCTGCCCCCGCCGACGCAGTGAGCCGGCGCATCGCCGTCATCCTCGGCGGGCGGTCGAGCGAGAACGCCGTCTCCGTCGCATCCGCGGCAAGCGTGATCGCGGCGCTCGAGCAGACCGGCGACGAGGTGGTGACGGTCGAGATCGCGCGCTCCGGTGCGTGGCAGCTCGGGCGCGGCACGCAGGCAATCGAGCAGGGCGGCGAGCCCGGCTCCGCGCTCCCTGCCCGCCTACCGGGCCGCGAGGTGACGGCCACCCTCGCCGACGTCGACGTCGTGTTCCCGGTGCTGCACGGCCCGTTCGGTGAGGACGGGACGGTGCAGGGCCTCCTCGAGCTCGCGGGGGTGCCGTACGTGGGCGCCGGCGTGCTGGCCTCGGCGCTCTGCATGGACAAGGACGTCTTCAAGTCGGTCCTGCGCGACCACGGCATCCCGGTGACGGAGAACATCACGCTGCGCGTCGGCGAGGCGCCGCGCAATCCGTTCGGCTTCCCGTGCTTCGTCAAGCCGGCACGGCTCGGCTCGAGCGTCGGAATCACGAAGGCGCACGACGACGACGAGCTCGCGCGTGGTGTCGCGCTCGCGTTCGAGCACGACGAGAAGGTGCTCGTCGAGCGGTTCGTCGACGGCACCGAGGTCGAGGTGGGCATTCTCGGCAACAGCGAGCCGATCGCTTCACACCCGGGCGAGATCGTCGTGACTGCGAACGAGTGGTACGACTACGAGGCCAAGTACGACGAGGGCGAGATGGATCTGATCGTCCCGGCCCGCGTCAGCGCCGCGCAGCTCGAGCGTGCGCAGGAGCTCGCAGTGCGCGCGTTCATCGCAACCGACTGCGAAGGCATGGCGCGCGCCGACCTGTTCGTCCGCTCGGACGGCGAGGTGCTCGTCAACGAGCTGAACACGATCCCCGGCTTCACCGCGACGAGCGTCTACGCACAGCTCTTCGAACGCTCCGGCATCCCGTACGAGGAGCTGCTGCAGCGCCTGGCCGACCTGGCGGTCGAACGCTTCGAGCGCCGCAGCCGCCTCAAGTACTGAGCCGGGCTCTACGACGCTGCGACCTCGTTCACGTGCACCGAGGGGAAGGCACCGCCAAGGTCGGTGATCCAGAGCAGGTAGTAGCGGTGGGCCCCGTTTCCGATCGTGAACTTCGTGCCGTCGACGACGGTCGTCAACGGCGAGACCGGCGTGAACGGTCCTGCACGCGCGTCGCCCGCGCGAATCACCGCCTTGAACCCCGGCGTGCTGGTCGCGACGCCGATCTGGTGCAGCTGGACGACCCGGCCGGCGTCGAGGATCAGCCCGACGCCCGGCTTGCCGATCGCTGCCAAGCTCGAGCTGTAGCGCTCTGTCTCCCAGTAGGTCGAGGCGACATGGTCAGTCGCTCTCGGCGCCTCGCTGTTGTGCTCCTGCCCGACGGGTGAGCCAAACGGGTCGTATGCGTCGACCGCTCTCAGGTGGGGCGCGGCGGCGACCCTTCCGGGGCCGGTCGTGCCTGGATTCGATCCGTTGTGTGTGTGGCGCAGGAGCAGAATTGCGACAACCGCGCCGACCACGATCAGCACGCCGAGCACCCCGAGTAGCGGCCAGGGCGATCTCGACCGGCGGCCGGTCACAGGCACGCGTGCAGCACGCCCGCGCTTCGGGCGCGGCAGCGGCGCCATCACCTGGGTGCCCTGCGTCTCCTGCAGGCACGCGTCCAGCTCCCGGCAGAAGTCCGCCATCGTTGCGAAGCGATCCTCGGCCTGCTTGGCCATCGCGCGCTGCAACGCTGCGTCGAGTCGCGGCGAGACGTCGGGGCGCTTCTCGCGCACCGACGGTGGTGGCTCGTTGATGTGCCGCATCGCAACGGCGACAAAATTCTCACCGGGGAACGGCACCTCGCTCGTCAACAGCTCGTAGATGACGATGCCGAGCGAGTACACGTCGGTGTGCTCGTCGACGCGTTGACCCTGCGCCTGCTCGGGTGCGATGTAGTCCGAGGTGCCGAGCACGGTCCCCGTCTGCGTCATCCCGTGCTGGACGTCGAGCGAGCGCGCGATCCCGAAGTCGGTCACCTTCGCCTCTCCGTTGCCGTTCAGCAGCACATTCTGAGGCTTCACGTCGCGATGGACGAGGCCCTGCTGGTGCGCGAACGAGAGCCCGCGCGCGATCTGGATGCCGAGCTCGAGCGCGGTCGCGACCGGTGCAGGGCCGCGGCGCTGGATCAGCTGCTTCAGGTTCTCTCCGGCGACATACTCGAAGACGATGAACTGCTTGCCTTCGTGCTCGCCACGATCGATCACGGTGACGATGTTCGGATGAGAGAGCGCAGCGACGGCCCGTGCCTCGCGTCGGAAGCGCTCGACGTAATCCGCATCGGCCATGTACTGGTCGTGAAGGATCTTCAGCGCAACCTTGCGGTCGAGCAACCGATCGTGCGCCCGGAACACGCTCGACATACCACCGGTGCCGACGAGCGCTTCGAGCTCGTAGCGGTCTGAAAGGACATCGCCGACCATCGCCGATCAGGGTACCCCGGTCCCGAAGCTAAGAGCTTCTAGATGTCGCGCCTACAGACGTTGTGAACGGTTGAGGTTCTATCCGGCCCTCCTTTGAGGCTGTGGGTCTTCCGGGACTCACGCTCAAAGGAGGGCACGGATGTATTTGCACGCTAACGCCAAGCTCGGACTGGCTGGTCGTCTCACGTTGGTGCGCGCGATCGAGGATGGTCTGTCGTTCAGGGCTGCGGCGGCCGCTTTCAGTGTCTCGCCGGCAACGGCTTATCGCTGGTCGCGCCGCTGGCGTGATTCGAGTGAGGAGGCCAGGCGTAGCCTGTCCTGTTTGCTTGATCGCTCGAGCCGGCCACGGCGCTCGCCGCGGCAACTGGCGCCCGACCTCGCCGAGCGGATCTGTGCCTGCCGCCGTGAGACCGGCTGGGGGCCGCGCCTGGTCGCTGGTGCAACCGGCTTCGCGCACTCAACGGTTTGGAAAGTGCTCAAGCGCGCCGGGCTTTCGCGTCGGCCGGCAGTCGTCAGGGAGGCCGCCAACCGCTACGAGTGGCCCTGTCCCGGCGACCTCCTGCACATGGACGTCTGCAGCTACGCACGCTTCTTGCGGCCCGGTCACAGAGTCACCGGCGACCGCTCGCGGCACTCAAGGAAATGGGGGCGCGAGGGCAGCCCGGTCGGCTACGACTATGCCCACGCGATCGTTGACGACCACTCACGGCTCGCCTACGTCGAGCTCCACGACGACGAGAAAGCAGCGACCGTCACCGCCTTCATGGAACGAGCACTCGCCTTCTACGCCGAGCACGGAATCGCCGTCAAACGGCTGATGACCGACGGATGAAAGTCAAGTGGCGGTCGGTTGTTTCCTTTGCGATTGTGTGGGTGGGTGCGGGTGACTGACCGAAGCGAAGAGCAGACCTCTGGGGCTTCACGGAGTCTGTCGCGCGGCTTGGCTCCTTGTGGGAGATGCGCGC
>JACDGR010000126.1 GCA_013821525.1 Actinomycetota bacterium | reverse complement strand
CCCCCGGTCGATACCGATCGTGAGCGCAACCGAGCATCCAACGACCCTGCTTTCCCTCGAGCACGCCGAGAAGAGCTTCGGTGCGGTTCACGCGCTCGAGGACGGAGACATCGAGTTACGCAGCGGCGAGGTGCACGGGCTCGTCGGTGAGAACGGCGCCGGCAAGTCGACTCTCGTGAAGATCATCGCGGGCGTGCACCGCCCCGACGCGGGCAGGCTGCTCGTTGACGGCAAGGAGGCGGTCTTCGACAGCGCCAAGCAGTCGCAGGCTGCCGGGATTGCGATCATCTTCCAGGAACCGACGCTCTTCCCTGACCTGAGTGTCGCCGAGAACATCTTCGTCGGCGTGCAGCCACTCAAGCGCTTCCGCCGCATCGACGCCAAGCGCATGAGGCGCGAGGCGGCGGCTGTGTTCGATCAGCTCGGCGTCCGCCTCGACCCCGACCGGCTGGCACGCGGGCTGTCGATCGCGGATCAGCAGCTGGTCGAGATCGCAAAAGCGCTGACCTCGAACGCACGTGTGATCGTGATGGACGAAGCGACGGCTGCGCTGACGACCACGGAGGTCGAGCGGCTGTTCAGCATCGTCGAGACGCTGCGCGGCCGTGGTAATGCTGTGCTGTTCGTCTCGCACCGGCTCGAGGAGATCTTCACGCTCTGCCAGCGCGTAACGGTGATGCGGGACGGCAAGCACATCTTGACCAAGCCGGTCGATGAGCTGACGACGCAATCGGTGATCCGGGCGATGGTCGGGCGCGACATGGACGCACTGTTTCCGAAGACGGTTCACGAGCCTGGGGAGGTCGTGCTGAAGGTCGAACGGCTGACGAGCGAAGGCGTCTTCACCGACGTTAGCTTCGACGTCCGTCGCGGCGAGATCGTTGCGCTCGCCGGACTGGTCGGCGCAGGAAGGACCGAGGTCGCCCGTGCAATCTTCGGCATCGACCGCTGGGATGCGGGCTCCGTCGAGGTGAGCGGCCGCGCGCTCCGGGCAGGGTCGCCGTCGACCGCGATGGCCGCCGGTATTGCGCTGGTGCCCGAGGATCGGCGCCAGCAGGGGTTGATCATGGATCTCTCGATCGAGCGCAACATCGCGCTCGCCTCGCTCGACAGCCTCCGGCGTGCAGGCCTCATCCCACGTACCGCCGAGCGGACGTTCGCAGCGGATTGGGCGCTTCGGCTCCAGCTGAAGTACAGCAAGCTGACGAACCCGATCTGGACGCTGTCCGGTGGTAATCAGCAAAAGGCGGTGCTCGCGAAGTGGCTGGCACGGCAGCCGAAGCTGCTGATCGTCGACGAGCCGACGCGCGGGATCGACGTTGGTACCAAGGCGGAGGTTCACCGACTCCTCTCGGAGCTCGCCGGCCAGGGCGTCGCCGTCCTGATGATCTCCTCCGAGCTTCCGGAGGTGCTCGGGATGGCCGACCGCGTGATCGTGCTCTTCGAGGGTCGGGTCACAGGCGCTTTCAGCCGCACCGAGGCAACAGAGGACCGGATCATGCACGCCGCGACCGGGCTCATCGAGGATGCCGCATGACAGCCGTTGCCGAGAAGCGGACGCTCGCCGGCCGCGGCGGGAGCTCCCATGCGCTCGCCGAGTTGCTCCTGCGGTTCCGCGAGCTCGGCATCGTCCTCGCGCTCGTCCTCGTGGTCGGCGGGACGACGATCGACAACAGCAACTTCCTCAGCGCGACGAGCGTTCAGCAGTTGCTCGCAAGCGCAGCGATCATCGCGCTGCTCGCGATCGGGGAGACGATCGTGATCATTACGCGCAACGTCGACCTGTCCATCGGCTCGGTTCTAGGCATCTCCGCCTACGCCACAGGCGTTCTCTTTCGCGACCACCCGCACATCCCGCTCGTCCTCGTCTTCCTGGTAGCGGTCGGGATCGGAGTCGTGTGCGGCGTCGTCAACGGGTTGATCGTTACCGTCGCGCGTGTTCCTAGCCTCGTCGTGACACTAGGGACTCTCTACATCATCCGTGGGATCGACGGCGCGTGGGCGGGCGGCAATCAGGTGAACGCATCGATGCTGCCGAACGTGTTCAACAAGATCGGTTACGGGAGAGTCGCCGGCGTTCCGTACCTCGGAATCATTGCGATCGTTGCGGTCGCGGTCGCCACCTACGCAATGCGCAGCTTTCGAACTGCACGCGACCTCTACGCGATCGGATCAGATCCCGATGCGGCGCGCCTCGCAGGCATCCCCGTCGGCAGACGGGTTTTCCTTGCGTTCGTCCTCAGTGGAGCGATCGCCGGCTTCGCCGGTGCGGTGTGGCTCTCCTACTACGGCTCGGTCGACGCGATCGCTGGCGTGGGGTATGAGTTTCAGGTGATCGCCGCAGTCGTCGTCGGCGGCGTAGCGATCTTCGGCGGCAGCGGCACCGTCCTCGGTGCGGCGCTCGGCGCCCTCCTGCTGAACACGATCAACAGTGCACTCGTCGTCGTCAATGTGTCTTCGTTCTGGAGCCAGGCGCTGGCAGGTGGACTCCTGCTCGCGGCGATCGCGTTCGACCGCCTGGTCGCCGTGCGCGTGGCGCCCGCGCTCCGCACGCGCAGGAGGGCGCGTGGCTGAGCTGCCGCAGGTCGTGACGGAAGGAAGCGCGGTCGACCGCTCGTCGAAGGTGTCTTGGCTCGGCTTTCTTGTCCGGTGGGAAGCCCTGCTCGTCGTGTTGCTCGCCGCGACGGTCGCTTACGGCGCGCACGCGTCGCCGTACTTCCTCCAGTCGTCGAATCTGTTCTTCATCTGTTTGAACGTCGGCGAGGTTGCGATCATGGCCCTCCCGCTGACCCTGATTGTCGTCACCGGGGAGATCGATCTGTCGGTCGCATCGATCCTTGGGCTCAGCGGTGTGCTGATGGCCGAGCTCTTCAAGCACGGCTGGCCCATCTGGCCCGCGATGGCCGCGGCGGTCGCGCTCGGCGCGGTCCTCGGCGCGTTCAACGGCTTTCTGATCACGCGGCTGGCGTTGCCGTCACTCGCGGTCACGATCGGGACGCTGACGCTCTACCGCGGAATCGCGCAGGGGATCCTGCCGACCGACACGATCGGCGGCTTTCCAGCGAACCTGACGAACATCGGCGTCGTACCGATCCCGGGGACGCACTTCCCGTACTCGATCGCATTCTTTGCCGGACTGGCCGTCATCTTCGCGATCGTGCTGCACGCAACTCCCCTGGGACGCGCCATCTTCGCGATTGGCGCCGGGCAGGAGGCTGCGTTCTTTGCCGGCATTCGCGTCAAGCGGATCAAGTTCTGGCTGTTCGTCCTCTCGGGAGCGATGAGCGGATTCGCCGGCGTTCTCTGGTCGCTGCGCTTCGCGTCCGCTCGCTACGACTCGGGCGTGGGGATGGAGTTGTTTGTCGTCACGATCGTGCTCTTGGGGGGCATCTCGATCTTCGGCGGTCGTGGGACGATCGCGGGCGTCGCCGTCGCGGTCGCCGTGCTCGGGTGTCTGCAGACGGCGCTGACCGCCGACCAGGTGCCGGCGCAGGATCAGAACATCGTCGTCGGTGCGCTCCTGGTGGCGAGCGTCATCCTGCCAAACAGCCGTGCGCTCTATCGGCGTGCGCAGGGGCGCCGGCGCAGCGCCACGGCCCGGCGCCACGCCGGCGCGCTTCCCGCGGGGGAGGCGCAGTGAGCCGCATTCTTCCGCCGCGCGTCGGCGTCTTCGGTATCGGCCTTGCGGCCTACTGGTCACAATTCGAAGGTCTGCGCGAGCGGCTCGAGGGGTATCAGCGACACGTCGAGGCGCGACTCGTGGAAGCCGGCGCCGAGGTCGTCTCTGCAGGGCTCGTGGATACGGCCCCCGCCGCACGCGAAGCCGGTCTGAAGCTCGCGTCCGAGAGGGTCGACCTCGTCCTGCTCTACGCCGCCACCTACGCGACGTCGTCGCAGGTGCTGCCTGTCGTGCAGGCTGTCGGTGCGCCAGTCGTCATTCTCAATCTCCAGCCGACGCGCACCCTCGACTACGAAAGCATGACGACGGCGGAGTGGCTGGCGAATTGCTCCGCCTGTTGCGTGCCGGAGATTGCCGGTGCGTTCACACGCGCACGCATTACGTACCGCACGGTGACCGGCACGCTCCTCGATGGCGATCCTGCCTGGGCGGCCCTCGCGGAATGGCTCGATGCAATCCGCGCGGTGGGCTCGTTGCGCTCCGCGCGCATCGGTTTCCTCGGTCATACGTACCCCGGCATGCTCGATCTGTACTCGGACTTCACGCAAGTGCACGCGCAGACCGGCGCGCATGTCGAAGTGCTCGAGATCGACGATCTCGCCGCTCGCGTCGAGTCGGCCGGCGCCGAGGAGGTAGCGAACAAGGGTGAAGAGATCCGCGCGACCTTCGATCTCGCTGAGGTGGGGCTCGACCCGGTCGCCGCCGAGATCACACCTGAGGTGTTCGAGTGGTCGTCACGTGTGGCGGTCGGGCTCGACAGCCTGGTCGCAGACTTCGACCTCGACGGGCTCACCTATTACTACCGCGGCGTTGACGGCAACCTCGCCGAGCAGGTCGTCGCTGGGCTGATCGTCGGGAACTCCTTGCTCACCGCACGCGGCGTGCCTGCCGCCGGCGAGGGAGATCTGAAGACGAACATCGCGATGCTGCTGCTCGATCGGCTCGGGGCGGGCGGCTCGTACACGGAGTTCTATGCGCTCGATTTCGACGAGGGGTTCATCCTGATGGGCCACGATGGCCCCGGTCACCTGGGCATCGCCGCCGAACGACCCGTCGCACGGGCGCTGCAGCTCTACCACGGCAAGTCGGGCGCGGGGCTGTCGATCGAGATGAAGGTTCGGCTCGGTCCCGTGACGATCCTCGGTCTGACGCAGACCGCCGAGGGTGCGCTGAAGCTCGTCGCGGCCGAGGGCGAATCGATCGCGGGGCCGACCTTCCGGATCGGGAACACGAACTCGCGAATCAGATTTCCCGCCGCACCGGCCGCATTCTTCGACGCGTGGTGTGCCGAGGGACCGACCCACCACGTTGCGCTCGGCGTCGGTCACCAGGTCTCGCGCATCCGCAAGGTGGCCCATTTGCTCGGGCTTGAGCTAGCGGTCGTTTAGCGACGCGACCGGCAGCTTCGTGTGCGCGTGGCCTGCGCTATGCCGAGGGCCGCGATGAGAGTTCCGGTGCCGGTTTCAGGACGAGCGTCTCAAAGGGCGCCTGGGTGAGAATCCACGTCAGGTCTTTCGCCGAGAACCCTGCTCGCCGGCCATTCCTGCTGCCGTGCGCGGGTGCGGGAGCGATCACGCGGTCGAATTCCTCGATCGCCCACAGCCGTTGCAGGGCATGGATAGCCGAGCGTCCGCGTTCGATGCGCGCGTCGACAGGAACGCCGGCCCTGAGTGCCGCGTGCTCGACCGCCTCGAGGAGCGGCATCGCCACTTGCACCTCCTGCCGTAGCGGTGCGTCCTCGGCGTACCAGAGCGGCACGATCACGAGGTAGGCCGGCACCAGCGTCGCTTCCTCGGCTCGGGCGACGCGGAGGGCAGCGTCGAGCACGGCCTGATCGAGCGCGCCGCCGGTGAAGGGAACGAGCAAGCGGCGGGCTGTCAGTGCACGCGGCTTCGGATGCCTCCGGCGGAGGGTCAGGAACAGGAGAATCGTCGCAAGGACGATGACGGCAGCAACAAGGCCGATCGTCATGGTCGAAGGTCCTTGCGTGCGGCACGGTCGGCAACGACGCGTATGTCGAGGCCAGGCAGCTCTCGCACCATTCGCGACAGGAGCGAGCCGCGTAGGACTTCGACCCGGCGCCGCTCATCCGGAGTGCCAACGAAGACGTAGGTCGAGCCGCGTTCGTGAGCGACGCGGCGAACGGTCTCCACGAGATCGCCTTGCTCCTCGAGGAAGTGGACCCCGAGGATCGACGCTAGTCGCCGCAGGGCGGCCAGTTGTGTCGCCTCTTTCGCCGAGACATCGTGGCTTGCGGGCCGTACCCACAAGGCGTCCATTTCACCACCAAGCCGCTGCGCCGAGCGCCAGGCGCGCCGCATGATTCGCTGCGATTTAGGTTGCGGCTCGACGAGCGCCAGCACGCGTTCCGTCACCGCCTGTTTCGAGAGAGGTTCGAGCACAGAGGGGCGTCGTCTGTGCTCAGCATCCTCGGCAACCTCGCGGAGCGCGAGCTCGCGGAGCGCTCCAAGGTTCTCGAGCCGGAAGAAATTCCTCAGAGCAGCGTCGACGCCGGTCTTCGGGTACACCTTGCCGGCGGCGAGGCGTTCGCGCAGGGCTTCAGGCGACAGGTCGACGAGGATGACCTCGTCTGCGTTGTCGAGGATGCGGTCCGGGAACGTCTCCCGCGGCCGAACCTCGGTCAGCTCGAAGACGGCATCGTTCAAAGACTCGAGGTGCTGGACGTTGACGGTCGAGATGACGTCGACACCGGCGGCGAGGATCTCGTCGATGTCTTGATAGCGCTTCTCGTTGCGCGCACCGGGCGCGTTCGTGTGGGCGAGCTCGTCGACGAGTGCAAGCTCGGGCGCTCGACGGATCACAGCTTCGACGTCCATCTCGGCGAGCTCGAGGTTGCCGTGCAGCGCGCGAGCCCGCGGCACCGCCTCGAGGCCTTCGGCAAGTGCAGTCGTCTCTGGCCGAGCATGAGGCTCGAGATAGCCGATCACTATGTCCCTGCCCTCGCGCTGCGCTTGCTGGCCTTCTTGGAGCATCCGGTAGGTCTTGCCGACGCCAGGCGCGGCGCCTAGGAGGATGCGGTAGCGACCTCTGGCCACGTCATGCTCCCAGCAGCCCGTGCACGAGAAGATCAATCACCTTGATGCCGATGAACGGCACGATCATGCCGCCGAGGCCGTAGATCAAGAGGTTTCGCCGCAGTAGGGCGGTCGCCCCGATCGCGCGGTACTTGACGCCGCGCAGCGCGAGCGGAACAAGCAGCGGGATGACAAGTGCGTTGAAGACGATCGCCGAGATGATCGCGCTGTGAGGCGTGCCGAGATGCATGAGGTTCAGCGTGTTCAACGGACCTTTGCCGTGAACCGCATAGGTTGTCGCGAAGATCGCGGGGATGATCGCGAAGTACTTGGCGACGTCGTTGGCGATCGAGAATGTCGTCAAAGCTCCGCGAGTGATCAAGAGTTGCTTGCCGACCTCGACGATCTCGATCAGCTTCGTCGGGTTCGAATCGAGGTCGACCATGTTGCCGGCCTCTTTCGCCGCGGAGGTGCCGGTGTTCATCGCAACGCCGACGTCGGCTTGCGCGAGCGCCGGCGCATCGTTCGTGCCGTCTCCGGTCATCGCTACCAGTCGACCCTTGGCCTGCTCCTCCTTGATCAAAGCCATCTTCGCTTCCGGAGTCGCCTCGGCGAGAAAGTCGTCGACGCCGGCCTCTTGCGCAATCACGGCAGCCGTCACCGGGTTGTCGCCGGTGATCATGACCGTACGGATGCCCATCCGACGCAGCTCTTCAAATCGCTCGGTCATCCCTCCTTTGACGATGTCTTTGAGGTGGATGACTCCGAGGATCCAGTTGTCCTGGGCGACGACCAGCGGCGTCCCTCCAGATTCGGCGACCTGGCGCACGAGCTCGTCGAGGCGCTCCGGGATGCGGCCACCCTGGTCGGTGACGTAGCGCTTCACCGCGTCCGCGGCTCCTTTCCGGAGCGAGCGCCCGTCGAGGTCGACGCCACTCATGCGCGTCGTCGCCGAGAAGGGGACGAAGTGTGCCTCGTGTGCGGCGAGCTCGCGCCCTCGCATCCCATAACGCTCCTTGGCGAGGACGACGATCGAGCGCCCTTCGGGAGTCTCGTCCGCCAGCGAGGCGAGTTGCGCGATCTCGGCCAGCTCGATGTCGACAACGCCATCGACTGGGAGGAACTCGGAGGCCTGGCGGTTGCCGAGCGTGATCGTGCCGGTCTTGTCGAGCAGCAACACGTCGACGTCGCCGGAGGCCTCGACGGCCCGACCTGACATCGCGAGCACGTTGCGTTGAACGAGCCGGTCCATCCCGGCGATCCCGATTGCCGATAGCAGTCCGCCGATCGTCGTGGGGATCAGGGCGACCAGGAGCGCGATGAGAACCGTTTGCGAGAGCGGAGTGCCGGCGTAGAGCGCGAACGGGCGCAGGGTCACCACGGCGGCGAGGAAGGTGATCGTCAACCCGGAGAGGAGGATGTTGAGGGCGATCTCGTTTGGGGTCTTGCGCCGCTCCGCGCCCTCGACCAGCGCGATCATGCGGTCGAGGAACGACCTGCCAGGCTCCTGCGTGACCTCGATGATGAGGTGGTCGGAGAGCAAGCGGGTGCCGCCCGTCACGGCCGATCGGTCACCTCCGGCTTCGCGAATGACCGGTGCGGACTCGCCGGTGATCGCCGACTCGTCGACCGAGCCCACTCCTTCGATGATCTCGCCGTCGGCTGGGATGATCTCCCCTGCGTCGACGACGATCACATCGCCGCGCTGCAGTTCGGCGGCCGGGACTCGTTCGACGCCGTGGTCGGTGCGGCGCAATGCGAGCGTCGTCGTCCGGGTCGCGCGCAGCGCGGACGCCTGCGCTTTGCCCCGGCCCTCGGCGACGCCCTCGGCGAAGTTGGCGAAGAGAACAGTCAACCACAACCAGCCCGCGACCG
>JACDGR010000125.1 GCA_013821525.1 Actinomycetota bacterium | reverse complement strand
ACCATCGCCGGCGCCGCAGGGCGCGCGATCGCGCGGAAGAGCGCCCCGGCTGTCGTTCCGGCTGCCGGCGCTGCGTAACGCGGGACGATGTAGGCGAGCGCCGCAGCATCCGTGACGAGCGTCGAAGCGGCAACTCCCCAGATGCCCCACACCCAGGCGAGCAGGAAGGACAGGCCGAGATTTGCGAGCGTGGTCACGATCGAGACGATCGCAACCTCGCGCTGGCGCGCACGTGCGATCAGGAACTGGGTCAGCACGTAGATCGGCTGGTGGATCAGCAGCACGGCCGCGAGAATCGACATCACGGGGTAGCCGCCCTCGTACCCGGGCTTCTGGATCCAGGCGCGAATCAGCAGATCCGGGATCAGCAGGAGCGGCAATGCGAGCAGCAGCATCAGCGCCGTTCCCGCACGCAAGCCCGAGAGCAGCAACCGGCGCTGCCTCTCACCTGCTCCGGCTCCTTCGAGCTCCGCGAACGCGGGGAACATCAGCGAGGTGACCGCGGTGCCGATCCCGAAGGCGAGCGCAAAGAGCTTCGCCGGCACCGAGTACACGCCCGTCTCGCTCGATCCGAGCACGATCGCGACGACGATCACGTCCGTCGAGAAGACGATCTTCTGCGCGACGTGTACGAGGAAGTTCGACGAGCTGAACGTCAAGAGCTCGCGCAGGCGCGCGCGCGAGACGAACCGCCTGTGGATCTGTAGCTCGGGCAGTTCCCGCTTGAGCCAGAGGAGCGGCAGCGCGAGGCGCAGCAACGTCGTGCCGAGCGTCAGTGCACCGAGCAGCACGAGGCCGCCGTAGCGCGGCATCAACACCGCGACGAGCAGACCGTAGAGAGCGGTCGAGATGAAGTTCGCAAGGTTCTGCAAGTCCCACCGCTGCTGGGCGACGAGCAGGTTGTTGAAGAGGCCGAGCGGGAACCGCGCGGCGAGCGAGAGGACGACGAGCAGCGTCGCGATCGCCGCGTCCCAGCCGAGATGACTCGGACTGACGAGCGGGACGAGCGCCGCGAGCCCGATCCCGATCGGCAGCGTGATCAGCCCGATCGCTGCGTAGATCGCGAGACCGGTCGACGCAATCTCGTTCAGATCGCGTGTCGCGCCGCGCCCGCGTGCTTCCGCGCCGAAGCGAACGATCGACGGACCGACGCCGAAGTCGAGCACCGAGAGGTAGATCGTCACCGCCCCGATGAACGTCCATACACCGAATGCCGATTTTCCGATCGAGTGGATGACGACGGGGGTCACCACGAGCCCGGAGACGATCGCCGCGGCGTACACCGCGTAGACGCCGAGGGCGTTGCGCCTGAGCAGGCGCATCAGACCAGCGCGACGACGTGGAAGTTCGGGATCAGCGATCCCGGCACGGGTTGGGAGAGCTGCGTCGAGCGCGCGTCGAGCGCCGCGCCGAGACGGTTGAGAGCCCACACGGGCGGACGGGCGAAGACGCTGCGTCGCAGCGCGATCTCCACATACGTTCCCAGCAACATCGCGAGCCCTGAGGCGGTGCCGGCTCCCGGCATGACCTCGAGGCCGGACCAGTCGCCGTTCTCGGAGAAGATGCGTCCGAGACCCTCGTGCGTCCACCGCCAGTAGTCCCTGGGCGAGGGGTGGTAGACCTGCACGCCGTGCGTCGAGGCGAGCACGCGACCGCCGGGCGCGGTGACCCTGCGCAGCTCTCGCACTGCCTGCGCCGGGTTGTCGCAATGCTCCAGAACCTGCGTGCACAGCACGACGTCGAAAGCCCCGTCGTCGACCGGTAGCGCCTCGACCGGGCCGAGCAGCTCGGCGGCAGGGTTCGCGACGACGTCGACGCCGACATACTCGGAGGCGACAGCTGCGAAGAAGGGGTAGTACGGCTTGACGCCGCAGCCGACGTCGAGGATCCGAACGGAGGGGCCGGCGGCAAGCTCCTCGGCCTGCGCCTGCAGCCACCGGGCGAGCGCATGGCGAACGACCCAGGTCGGAGAGGTCTGCGACGGCTGACGCCGGTTCACGCCAGGCCACCTCGCGAGATCGTTCGCCATCGGGGCGAGCGTACCGCTACTGAGTGAGCTTCTGGAAGGCGGCGAACGCGGGCTTCTTCGCGCCCGACGCAGTCAGTAGTCCGGATTGCCAGCCGCCGAGGCCCGGCTCGTCGCGCAGCAAGAACCAGAGCATCATGTCGATCCGTGGATTCGCACGCGCGATCGCGAACGCCTGCGTCAGATACGTCGCTTGCTTCGCATACGAGACGCCGAAGAGAGGATCTGGCGGGTTCGTCTGATAACCGTACTCGGTGATCCAGATCCGCTTGTTGCCGTACAGCTGCGTGAGGAGCTTCGTCAGATCGCCGAAGTTCCCGAGCGTCACTGCCGTGGCCGGCGCGCCCTTCGTCGTCACGGGCTTCGTCGTCGGCGTGTCGTTCGGCCCCGCGTAGTACGGGTGGTGGGCCCACGCGTCGAAGTTCTTGAGCCCTGCGTTATTGACTGCACGCAGGAACGCGAGCGGCGAGACCGATGGGCGCGTGCTGGAGGGGTTGTTGTTGCCACGGGGAGCCGTGACGCCGCAGGCGACCCGCTCGTTCGCGTACAGCGTCGCGTGAATACCCGTGTAGATCGCGTTGCAGATCTTCGTGTAATCGATCGCGCTCTGGATCCGGTTGCCGACGTACTGCGGCGCGAGAAAGAGCGGGTTGTTCGGCTCGTTCCACGCGAGCCATTCCTTGACGGGCGGCAACTTGCCTCCGCTGCTGTCGGGGTACTGGCCGCCGTAGCGCTTCGCTGCCGCAAGCGCGAAGTTCCGCAGATCGATCGGGCGTGTCGGCGCATGGTTCGGCCCCTTGCCGCCGTTCGCCCATGCCGGCGTTCCGTAGATCGAGAAGAGCACATGGAGGCCGTACTGGTTCGCGTAGCGAACCGTTCGGTCGTACAACGACCAGTCGTACGCGGGGTCGGCGGGATCGGTCGCGTCTGCCGGCCTTCGCGTCGCGACGCCGTACCGTGCGCCCCAGTAGAGATTCAGCCGCACCTCTTGCACATGCAGCTGCTTGAGCACCGGCATCGTCTTGTCGATCGGCCCGTAGAGCGTCTGGGCCTCGTCGTAGATGCCGATCCGCATGTAGCGCGAGCCGCTCGCGGGCGTCGCGGCGGACGCGGCGATCGCCATCACGAGGATGGCGATCGTGACCCCCCACCGTTGCATCAGGCCTTGGCGGGTTCGCGCCCGAGCGCCTTCAGCCAACGCCCGAGGCCCTCTTCCAGGTCGATCTCCGGCGCCCAGCCGAGGATCTCCCGTGCGCGAGTGATGTCCGGCCGGCGAATCTGCGGATCGTCGATCGGCAGTGCCTCGAAGACGATCTCGCTCGTCGAGCCGGTGATCCGGATCACCGTCTGCGCCAACTCGAGCATCGTCACCTCGTGATCGGGGTTGCCGATGTTGACCGGCAGATGCTCGTCACTCGACATCAGGGCGTAGAGCCCGCGAATCAGATCGTCGACATAACAGAGCGACCGCGTCTGAGAGCCGTCCCCGTACACCGTCAGCGGCTTGCCGCCGATCGCCTGGTTGAGGAACTGCACGGACGCACGGCCGTCGTTACGGCGCATGCGCGGCCCGTAGGTGTTGAAGATCCGCGCGATGCGCGTGTCGACGCCCTGCTGGGTGTGGTAGGTCATCGTCAGCGCTTCTGCGTACCGCTTGGCCTCGTCGTAGACCCCGCGCGGCCCGATCGGGTTGACGTTGCCCCAGTAGGTCTCGGGCTGCGGATGCACCTGCGGGTCGCCGTAGACCTCGCTCGTCGAAGAGATGAGGAAGCGTGCACGCTTGTACTTCGCGAGACCGAGCGCGTTGTGCGTTCCGTACGAGCCGACCTTCAACGAGGCCAGCGGGGCGCGCAGGTAGTCGACGGGGCTGGCGAGCGCGGCCAGGTGGAAGACGAAGTCGACCGGCCCGTCGAGGTGGATCGGCTCAACGACGTCCTGGTTGACGAATCGGAAGGCGTCGTCGCGGAGGTGAGCGATGTTCTCGAGTGACCCGGTGTCGAGATTGTCGACACAGATCACCTGATGTCCCTGCTCGAGCAGGTGATCACAGAGATGCGACCCGAGGAACCCGGCACCGCCGGTGACGACTGAGGTCGGCATGCGTCGCAACTGTACTCATAGAGCGGATTTCCACGCACGTTCCTTACGAACCTCTTTCATACCGTTCGAGCCTGAGCCTCCGACCGTCCTCGCCCGCGTTGGCCTGTGTTCAGCATGAGACAGCGGATCTTCAGCACCCTCGGCCTGGCCGCGAGCGGCGATAGGTTGACGGAGATGCGGCGCTCGCGATTGACGGGGTGGCGGAGCGAGCGCTGCTTCCGTCGCGGTCAGTGGCAGGCCCGCGGCGCCGCTCTACAGTCTGCGGCCGGCGATTCCGGGCGGCTTCATTTCCGAGCGGGCTGACGGGCAGCAAACGAGGGAGGCGCCGATGCAGCGCCCGCGCCCCAGGACTGAGGTCGTTCAGCGCGAGTGAACTGCAGAGAGAGGCTCGCGCGTCGTGGCAGGGCGACCCAGGTGCGCGACGCGGGAGCTCCGTTCACGTCCAAGCGCTTGACATAGGCCCCGCGACCTCTAGCCTCGAGCGAGATCGTGCGCAGACCCGCGTGAATTGTGGCCGAGGCGAATGTTGGGCTCCCGACTGCGAAGCCGCCGACGCCGGGAATCGCCGGATAGAGGCCAAGCGCGCTCCAGACGTACCATGCGGAGAGCGCGCCGAGGTCGTCGTTGCCTGGAAGGCCCGCCGGGGTCCCACCGAAGAGGGTCGTTGTCGCGCGGCGGACAGCCGCCTGCGTTTTCCAAGGCTCGCGCAGCCACAGGTAGAGCCACGGCAGGTCGAACGACGGCTCGTTCCCAAGCCAGGCGTTCGGCGCGTACCGGTCGGTGTTCAGCCTCGTGAGCATGGAGTCGAGCCGCTCCGTCGCAGCTCTCGGGCCGATTGCGCGAAACAGGCCGGCGACGTCATAGGGCACCGACCAGGTGTACTGCATTGCGTTACCCTCGACGAACCCCAGCTTGGAGACGTCAGAGTAGGAGGGTAGGAACGAGCCGTCTGCATTGCGGGGTTCGATGTAGCGGGAGACTGGGTCGAACAAGTTCCGCCACGCGCCCGAGCGCGCAAGGAGCGCCGTCGAAGCCGCGGCGCGCCGGCCGGCGCCGAGGAGGCGCGAGAGCGCAAAGTCGGCGATGCCGTACTCGAGCGTCGTCGACGCCGTGCCCCAGATGCCGCCCTCGCGCAGGTCGTACGGGACGTATCCCAGCGCGATGTAGTCGACAAGCGCAGGGCGTTCAACGAACGGCCCGAACGCCGAGCCGTCGGTGGGGATCAGGTTGCTCGGATACATGAACGGGCCGGGGTCGGTTCGCAACGCAGCGCGCTCTAGCGCCGCGGTCGCGGATCCTCGATCGATCCGATGATCCCCGAACGCGTCGACGCCGGCGACGATCGGCGCGGCCGGATCTCCGACCATCGTCCCGGTCTCGAACCCGGCGTACTCCCACTTCGCCATCGAGCCCGATTCGGCGGCGCCTGCCACCATCGAACGGACAAGGTCGTCTCCAATCGTCGGTTCGACCAGCGCGAGCAGCGGTATCTGCGTGCGATAGACATCCCAGCCCGAGATATTCGTCAGGCGCGTGTATCCGGTCGCTCGACCAACTTTCCCGTCCTTTCGGCGGAACTGACCGTTCACGTCGCTTGCGACAGTGGGATGGATCAGGGAGTGATAGAGCGCGGTGTAAAAGGTGCGAGCGGCTGCGGCGCCGCCACCTCGCACCTCGATCCGGCCGAGCGCGGTGCTCCACGCCGAGCGCGCGTCGTTCGCCACACGGCGGAAGTCCCAGCCCGGGCTCTCGCGCCGAAGGTTCAAGGCCGCGTTGGCGACGCTGACGTAGGAAACCCCGACCTTCATTCGCACGGTGCCCCCTGCGAAGCCGAGCAGGAGGCCGCCGGACGTGGTCGTCTTGCGCTTCGCGACTCCCGCAACCACCGTGCCGTCCTGCCCCCACGAGGCGGTGGTGCCTACGGGCCGGTCGAATCGCACGTCGAAGTTCAGGGTTGGCGACGCCGGGCCGCCGCAGAACCCGCTTTCGGTGACCGAGCCGCGCACCTCGTTTTTGCTGACGAGCTCGATCGAGATCCCGTTCCGCGGCGCGCCACCGCCGCCCGCGTCGAGTACCACGTACCCGTTCGGCCCTGGGAACGTGAAGGTCGCGTCACCCGTGCGAAGCGTTGCGGTCAAATCTGCTGAAACGCCGCTGTCGAAGCGTACGGTGTAGCGCCCCGGCGACGCCGACTCGTGCGTGTGACGAAAGGACCCTGGTGGCACTCTGCCGTCGGAGGAGAGCGCGGCAAAGGGTTGGGCCAGCGGCAACACCGGCAGGTCTCCCATGTTGGTGCACCCGGCGCCGCTCAAGCGGGTCAGCGCGAAACCGCCGATCGTCGCGTCGTCGTAGCGGTAGCCGCCCGGGGTCGACGTGCGCGCCGAAACCGGCGAGAACTGCACCATTCCCGACGGGACAACTGCGCCCGGGAACGTGTTGCCGGCTCCCGCAGTACCCACGAAGGGATCGACTAGCGGAGTCGAGTCCGGGCTCGCAAAACCCGGCGCTGCGGCGGCGAGGATGCACGCCTGCGCACCGGCCACACACAGCAGGCGGATCCAATCGATGGCTGAAGTGTACGTCTAGCGCAGGTCTTTGTTCGACTCCATGTCGAACCACATGGCGAAGAGCGTGAACTGGCTGCCTGAGATCAGCAGGAGCGCGACGAGCACGATCGTCGCCGGCGTGATGTTGTTGCCCCCGAGCCGTAGGGCCACCTCCAGCATTCCGAGCACGAAGCCGACCGAGGTCATCAGGAACCCGAGGAAATAGAAGAAGACCAGCGGGTGAAAGTCGCGGATCACGTACTTCTCGCGCATGCGCCAGAAGAAGCCGCGGTAGAGCAGCCACGAGATGCGCGGAACCACGCGCCGGATCTTGATCCCCGAGCGTTCACCGACGCCGTAGATGGGTCGCGATGGAAAATCGCGGACGCGCGCGTTCCACACATTCAGATGGACGAGCATGTCGTTCGGGAATCCGTAGGACGTGTAGATACGATCGAGGTCGAGCAACTGCAGCAGCTTTAGCGAGATGACGGTGTACCCCGCCTGCGAATCGGCGATGTGCCAGTACCCCGATGCGATCTTGGTCAGCAGGCTCAGGACTGCGTTTCCCAGATATCGGTTGCGCGGAATCAGGTTCCAGGCGCTGCCCGTGAACAACCGGTTCGCCTTGGCGTAGTCGAGCTCGTCGCGGACAATCGGCAAGGTGAACGGTTCGAGCTCATCCGGGTCCATCTGATTATCGCCGGCCATCACTGCGGTCGCGTCGATTCGCTCCGCGAGTGCCCGCTTGTAGCCCGTCACGATCGCAGCACCGACTCCGCCGTTCTTGGGGTGGACGATCACCTCGACGCGAGGATCATCGGAGGAGCGCGCTCGCTCGGCGGTCGTGTCGGTCGACGCGTCGTCAACGACGAAGATCCGGTCAACGAAACTTGGAATCCCTTGGAGGGTGGCCGCGATCAACCCTTCCTCGTTGTAGGCGGGAACGACGACGGCGACAGACCTTCCTTCGAGCATGCACCGCTATTCGACTTCCCACCGGACTTGCCTTTCGATCGAATACCGTCTGCGGCATGACCGACTCCGGCTTCAAGCGAACGGTGGCCGGGCTGGCGCTCCTGCGGGTCCTTCCCGCGGCGATCGTACTCGTGGCGAACGGACGAAGCCTGCCCGGGTTCCCCGGCTACCGCTATGGCCCACCGAACGGGGACACTTACGGGTTCTATGCAGCCGCGCGAGAGTTCATCTCCGCGTGGAGCCACCTCTCGAAAACGTTGCTCGGGTTTGCCGTACTCGTTCTAATCGGCTGCCTGGCGCTGGCGATACGTCTCTGGCTGGGTAACCGGCGCGCCCAGGCGGTCGTGTTGGTTTCATGCGCAGGCGGTCTGTTCGTCGCGTTGGGCGTACACGAGATGGGCCTGACGGGCGCAGGGGCCGTCGGCTGGCCGATCGTCTGGTCGATCCCGCTCCTCCCCTTGCGCGTTGTCGGCGTGCTCGACTACCACGCCGCCTATTACCTCGGAGTTGCTCTGCTGCTCGCCTGCAACGTAGTCACCGTCTTCGCTACGGCGCTGATCGCGCGGCGACTCGTCCCAGGACGCTTCGCACTCGTCGCTCCTGCGCTACTCGTCGCCTGGCCGTTCCTGATGAGGTTGGTCGACGGTACTGGAAACATCGTCTACGGCTCGTGGCTCGACGACGTCGGCCCTCTGCTTTACGCCGAGCCGTTGTCCACAGCGCTCGTCACTGTTGCGCTGGCGCTCGCAATCCTGCGGCGCGCGGATCCGTTGGCCGGTGCGTTCGCAGGAGCTGTGTTGGGACTCTCCGTCGCCGTCAGAGTCTCCAACGCGACGATCGCCGTGGCCATCTTCTTCGTCACAGTCCTCGGCACGACAAGGCGCACGGCCGTTGCGCACGCGCTGGCGGGGATCGGAACGGTCATGATCGCTGCCGAATTCTGGTCACGTGGGTACGGCAGCTTCAAGAACCACCCGTCGGACCAAGCGCCGAACGGGCTGTTCTCCCTGCACTACCTCGCTCGTTCGTGGCGCGACTCGAGCGTCTTCG
>JACDGR010000124.1 GCA_013821525.1 Actinomycetota bacterium | reverse complement strand
GTACCAGGGCGCGTCGAGCCCGAGGCCGAAACGCAGTGCGAATGAGCTGAGGAGCAGTGCGGGTCCGGCGAGCCCCACGACGAAGACGATTGCGCGCGCCCCGCCCCGCCCGCCGCGCACCTGCGGCAGCCAGAGCCACGCGTGCAACGACGGCAGGACGAAGATCAAGGCGAACGGGTTTGTTGCCAATACTAGCAACGCGACGATCCCGAGGGCGAGCAAGGCAGCGGTCGCGCCGGCGAGTTGCTCGTCCGCGCCGATCGCCCGTCGCGGCACGAGGCGATGCCGCGCGACAAACCATGCGACGAGGCTGATCCCGCCGAGCGCGAGCAAGGCGAGCACCGGCCAGTCGCGCGCTGCCGGGCTGGCCGGTGACGGCGGCCGAGCGCCGCCGCTCGGCCAGGCGCCGAGCCAACGGAACGCGTAGAAGACGAGCCCGACGAAGAGCCAGAAGCCGAGCCGGCTGCGGAGTGCGAGCGCGGCGGGGAGCAACGAGATGCGCCTCCTGCGGCAGTGGGCGAATAGATCGACAGCGCCGACCCCGAAGGGCAGGAGCGCGCTTGCGAGCATCAGCTCGACGGCCCAGCCGCGCACGATCCGGTCGCCGGCCCACAGGTAGCTCGTCGTCCCCTGCGCCAGCTCGAGTCCCGCGTCGAGGGAGCCGACCAGCTCCTGTGCCGCGCGTCCGAGGCCTGCGAGCCGTGCGCCGTCGAGCGCCGCAGTCCGGTCGGTGAATGCGTCCGGTGGCCGCTCCCCGCCGGTCGTCAGCGTGATCGCGGGGATACCCCGGGCGACGAACGGTCCTTGCTCGAAGAGGGTGAAGGGAAACGCCAGGTCGAGGAGCTGGGCGCCGATGCCCGCACGCTGCGGCCGCAGCCCGGTCTGCTCGAGCACGCGCCTAGCCGCTGTCTCGACGAGTGTCGCCGCCGGCGAGCGCGGCGTGTCGCCCGCGATCACGATCCGCGGCAGACCCGATCCGGCGATCGCGGTCAGGTTGATCGTGGCGACCACGTTGAACGGCATGCGCCGGACGAACCGCTCGGCGCCGAGGCCGCCGAAGGAGCCGCCGTCGGTGGAGAGAAAGACGATCGTGTGGGCGGACCGGACACGCTCGGCCGCAGGTGTGGCGGACTGCGCATAGTTCCGTGCCAGCTCGACGAGCGCGGCCGTGCCCGACGCATCGTCGTTCGCGCCCGGCCCGGCGCCGGTGTTGTCTCGATGTGCCATCACGACGATTGCGTCGGAGGACTCACCGGCGGCGACCGCCCAGAGATTCTGCAGACGAACCACCCCGTGTCCCGGCACGGCGGCGCGCCACGTATCGCGCGAGATGGGCAAACCGTACGCCGCCATCTGCTCCAAGAACCAGCGCGCGGCACCGAGCGCGCCCGCCCCGCCCGGCGTCCGGTCGGGGCTGCCCTGCGCGAATTCGGTCGCAAGCCCTGTCGCGGCGACCCCGTCGAAGTTCGGCGGCAGTACAGGGGCCTGCAACGCTGCGGGGCGCGTGATGCTGAACGCCAGGATCAACAGTGGCAGCGAGAGGACGAGAAACGCGCTCCGGTAGAGCCGCCCGTTGACGGGACGCTCGAGCGTGCCGCGCCTGCGGCGTCGTGAGGGCGCCGGGACTCGACGCGGAGTTGTCGCGGCCATCGGGGTTACAGTAAGCCAGGGTTAAGGTGAGCAAGCGAAGCGATTGACCGACTCATCCCCCACCATCCTGCTCGTCGACGACGAGGACGCTGTCCGCAAGGTGCTGGCGTTCCCGCTCGAGCGTGATGGCTACGTGGTCGTGCAGGCCGCGGACGGCGAGGAAGCGCTGCGCCAGTTCGCCGAGCAGCCGGTCGACCTGGTTGTCCTCGACATCATGCTTCCTCGCCTCGACGGCCTCGAGGTCTGCAAGCGCCTGCGCGCGACGAGCGCGGTGCCGATCATCATGCTGACGGCCCGCGACGACGAGCTCGACAAGGTGATCGGACTCGAGCTCGGCGCCGACGACTACATCACGAAGCCGTTCTCGATCCGCGAGTTTCGTTCACGGGTCAGGGCTCTCCTGCGGCGCTCGCGCGTCACGCACGCTGCGGGCGCGGAGGGACCGGAGGTGATCGAGCACCCCGGGCTGCGCATCGACCTGCCACGCCGTGCGGTGGAAGTGCGGGGGGCCGAAGTGCAGCTGACCTTTGTCGAGTTCGAGCTGCTGCGGACGCTGGCCGCCCAGCCGGGCCGGGTCTTCAGCCGTCGGATGCTGCTCGAAGCGCTGTGGAAGAGCGCCGACTACCGCGATCCCCGGACGATCGACGTGCACGTCCGGCATCTGCGCGAGAAGCTCGAATCGGAACCGCGGACCCCTGAGTTCATCCTCACGGTGCGTGGCGTGGGCTACCGCTTCCGCGACCGGTGAGGCGTTTCCAGAGCGTCGGTGCCAAGCTGGCGTTCGCGCTCCTCCTGATCGTCGCCGGCGTCCTAGCAATCGTCTACCTGATCGTGGTGCCGTCCTTCCGGAACTCGCTGGCGGGCAACGAGCTGAACAGCCTCGAGTTCTCGCTCCGGTCGATCGCGATCCCGAACTATCCCCCCGAGCCGTACCTGAAGCAGGCGTTCACCGAGGCGTGGGCGCCGAAGGTGAATGCGCGGATCGTCGTCTACGACCTCGAGAACGCCGTACCCGCCCTGCTCGTCCCGGTTGCGGACTCCGCCTCCGAGACGGACTCGAGCGACGTCGAGAACGACCCGGTCGCGTTTGCGGCGATCCAGCATCTGACCCTCGTTCGCGGCACGGTCTCGCGCGACGGCCAGGAGTACGCCGAGGTCGGCTATCCGCTGGGCGGCTCGGTGATCGTCCTCTCGGCCTCCCTGCACGACCAGCTGCAGGCGGTCAGCGTCGTGCGCCGCCGGGTCTTCGTGGCGGGCGCGCTCGCGATCGCCTTCTCGGTCCTGCTCGGCCTCGTCGGGGCACGCCTGCTGACCCGGCGGATCCGTCGTCTCGAGCACGCCGCCGACCGCATCGCGGCGGGTGATTTCGACGACGCGGTCGTCGACCACGGCAGTGATGAGATCGGCCAGCTCGCACGGTCGTTCGAACGGATGCGCCTCCGCCTCGCCCACCTCGATCGGGCCCGTGGCGCGTTCATCGCCAACGCCTCCCACGAGCTGCGCACCCCCCTCTTCTCGCTCGGCGGCTTTCTCGAGCTGCTCGACGAAGGCGGGCTCGACGAGTCGACCCGCGAGGAGTTCCTCGCCCAGATGCGGGAGCAGGTGGAGCGCCTGACGAAGCTCGCGACCGACCTGCTCGACCTCTCCCGGCTCGATGCGGGCCGCCTGACGGTCGCCTCGGAGCCGGTCGACCTGGGCGAGCTCGCGGTGGAGCTGGCCGCCGAGTTCGGCCCACGTGCCACCCGCTCCCAGCACAGGCTGGAGCTCGTTCCGGAGCAGTCCGTGACAGCCTCCGCCGACGCGGAACGCGTGCTCCAGATCGGCCGGGTGCTGGTCGAGAACGGCCTCGTGCACACGCCGGCGGGCGCGACCTTGCGGATCAGCACCGCACTCGACGGCAGCCGCGCGACCCTGACGGTCGCCAACGACGGCTCCGGGATCCCGCGAGAGGCCCAGCAGCAGATCTTCGAGCGTTTCACGCGGCTCGAGGGCACGCGCGCCTCCGGCAGCGGGCTCGGTCTGGCGATCGCCCGTGAGCTCGCGGAGGTGATGGAGGGCCGGATCGAGCTCGACTCGCAGAACGGCTGGACGCTCTTCACCCTGGTCCTCCGCGCCGACCCCCGGTAGCGAGCTTTTCACGTGAAATCAGCGCGCCGCCGTTTTCACGTGAAAAGTGTTGGCAATCGCTTTCCACGTGAAACGGGCCCAGCGTAACCCGGGCTACAGTGCCTGCGGTGCGCGCCGGCTCCGCTGCAGCTCTCGTCCTGATCGCCGCCGTGCTCGGCGCGGTTGCGGTGCTCGTGGGGGTGAAAGCGGCCGGCTGGCTGCACGCTGGGACGACCAGGACCGTGGTCATCCAGCAGAGCCCGGTCAGAGAGGGCGGCGCTGCTGCGCCCGTCGTCGTGAGCAAGCCCCTCCTGGGCAACGGCTTTCAGCCGGCCCAGATCTTCCGGTCGCGGTCTCCCGGCGTCGTCACGATCATCTCCTACTTCGGCTCGGCAACCGGCGTGAATGCGACCGCCGGCCAGGGCTCCGGCTTCGTCGTCTCGGCCGACGGCGTGATCCTGACGAACGCCCATGTCGTCACGACGGCCGGCCAGGGGCAGGTCGGAAGCGCCAAGTCGGCCGGTACCGTCTATGTCGAGTTCTCGGACGGAGACCGCGTGACGGCGAAGGTGATCGGGTACGACCTGTTCGACGATGTCGGCGTGATTCGCGTCGATCCGGCCGACCATGCGCTCTCCCCCGTTCCGCTCGGCAATTCGGGCCGGGTCGTCGTGGGCGAACCGGTGGCGGCGATCGGCAGCCCGTTCGGGAACGTCGACTCGCTCTCGGTCGGGGTCGTCTCCGCGATTCGCCGCTCGATCCCCTCCCTGACGACGAAGTACAACCTGGTCGACGCGATCCAGACCGACGCACCGATCAACCACGGCAACTCCGGCGGCCCGCTCTTCGATGCGGCCGGCCGGGTGATCGGGATCAACGCCCAGATCCGCTCCAGCGGCACCGGTTCGGGCTTCGAGGGAGTCGGGTTCGCCGTTCCGATCGACTCGGCCCGTCGCTCGCTGCAGCAATTGCTGCGCTCGGGGTCGGTCGCCTACGCCTATGTCGGGATCACGACCGAGGATCTGACGCCATCGATCGCGAAGAAGTTCGGGTACGCCACAGAGCACGGCGCGCTCGTCGACACGGTCGTCCCTGGCGCCGCCGGAGCCCGGGCCGGCCTGATGGCGGGTACGCGCGACGCCGTCTACCAGGGCCTCGACGTCACGGTGGGCGGCGACGCGATCGTCGCGATCGACGGGATCCCCGTCACGCATGCCGAGGACATCGTCCGGATCGTCGCCGAGCGGCTGCTTCCGGGTGAGACTGCGCACTTCACCGTCGTCCGCGGCCGGGCGCGCCGGACGGTCGAGGTGATGCTCGGCGATCGTCCGACGACGCCCTAGGCTGGATCGACGCCCGGTCGGGGCACTCGCGGCTCAGGTTAGGATCACGCGGTCGCGGGAAGCCTCAAGGTGGTCCGAGATCGTCCCTGTACAGCTTGTAGGTTTGTTCAGTCTCAGAGAGAATTACTTCCCTGAACCCCGGATAGTCTCCTCCCAAGAAAGCGACAGGCTATGGACGCTGCGGTCAACGCAAACGGACACTCCGCCCAGGCAATCCGCCTGACGATTCCGGCCAAGCCCGAGTACATCACCCTTGGACGCCTCGCCCTCACGGGCATTGCGCGCCTGCGTTCGGATCAGCTCTCACCGGAAGTGCTCGGCGACCTGAAGCTGGCGCTGACCGAGGCTTGCACCAATTCGGTCCGCCACGCCTACCCCGGCGGCGGCGGCATGGTCGAGATCACCTACGAGCTCCATGCCGACCGGCTGGTCGTCCAGGTCGTCGACGAAGGTGCCGGGTTCGAGCCGCCGGGCGACCCGAGCGCGCGGCTCGAGGGCGACGAGCTCGAGGAGGGCGGTCTCGGGATCGCGATCATCGAGGCGCTCGCGGACGAGTTCGAGATCAGCGAGCGCGCCGAGGGCGGCTCGTCGCTTCGCTTCGTCAAGCACCTGACGTAAGTTCCGACGGTGGCACCCCCTGATTCCGAAGCGTCGCGCCGGCGTTCGCTGATCATCGTCTCGAACCGTGGACCGGTCACCTACGACCGCGACGCGTCGGGGGAGCGCATCGAGCGACGTGGAGGAGGTGGGCTCGTAACCGCGCTGCGTGGCTTGCTCGAGCATCACGACGTGACCTGGATTGCGAGCGCGACGACGGAGGAAGATCGCGTCGTCGCCGGCGAGGGCGGGGGAGACGTCGTCCTAGTTGCGCACGACGCCGCGGCGTACGAGGGCTACTACAACGTGATCGCCAACCCGCTGCTCTGGTTCGTGCAGCACTCGTTGTACGGTCTCGCGTCCGAGCCCGACGTCGACCGCGCCATGCACGGCGCGTGGCGCGACGGCTACGCGGTCGTCAATCGCGCGTTCGCCGACGCAGTTGTTGCCGAGTTGGACAACAAGCCCGACGCGACGGTGTTCTTTCACGATTACCACCTCTATCTCGCGCCCCGCATGGTGCGTGAGCTCCGGCCCGACGCGCGGCTCGCGCACTTCGTGCACATCCCGTGGCCGGAGGACTGGAGCGCTCTACCCCCGGCGATGCGGGACGCGATCACGGACGGTCTACTCGCGAACGACGTCGTCGCATTCCACACCGAACGCTGGGCGCGCAACTTCACGGCCGGCGCCGGAGCGCTCGGACGGACGACGGTCGTCCATCATCCGATCTCGATCGACGTCGGCGAGTTCGACGAGCTTGCGGCGAGTGACGGTGTGCGTCGTCGCGAGGAGCAGCTTTGGCCGGGCCGGCCCGAGAAGCTCGTCGTGCGCGTGGATCGCACCGATCCGTCGAAGAACATCGTCCGAGGGTTTCGCGCCTTCGGGCTGCTGCTCGAGGAGCACCGGGAGTGGCGGGGCCGCGTGTCGATGCTCGCGCTCCTCGATCCCTCGCGTCAATCGATCCCGGTCTACGCTGACTACCTCGCGACGATCGAGCGCGTTGCCTCGGCGGTGAACGAGCGCTTCGGCGAGGAAGGCTGGCGACCGGTTGAGCTGCGCGTCGCGGATGACTTCCTGCAGTCGGTCGCCGCCTACAAGCAGTACGACGTTCTACTGGTGAATCCCGTCTACGACGGATTGAACCTCGTCGCGAAGGAGGGGCCGCTCGTCAACCTGCGCGCCGGCGTGCTCGTGCTCTCGGAGAACGCCGGCGCCTACGAAGAGCTCTCGAGCTGGGCGGTGGGCGTCAACCCGTTCGACCTGGCGGGCCAGGCCGACGCCCTGCACGAGGCGCTCTCGATGGGCGAGGCAGAACGGCAGGCACGCGCAGAGGGGCTACGCGAGCACGTGCGCATGAACGACGTGCGCCAATGGATCGAGGCGCTGCTCGCTGACTTCGATCAGGCCGCTGCGCGGGACTACGGCGTGAGCGCCCGGCGCTGAGCATGTCCGGCACATCGGGCGTGAGTCTCTACCCTGTCGCGAATGACACCTGAGCCGGAGCTCTCACACGTCGACGACGCCGGCGCGGTGCAGATGGTCGACGTCGGCGGGAAGCCTGCCCAGCGCCGCCGCGCGGTGGCGCGCGCAGTCGTGCGCATGAGCCCGTCGACGGCGGCACGGCTCGAGGCGCTGCCGAAAGGAGACGCGCTGACGACCGCGCAGCTCGCCGGCATCATGGCCGCCAAGCGCACTGCGGAGCTGATTCCGCTCTGCCACCCCCTGCCGCTGACCCATATCGGCGTCTCGCTCGCGGTTGGTGACGGGCAGGTCGAGATCAGCGCGTCGGCCGAGACGACGGCGCAGACCGGCGTCGAGATGGAAGCGCTCACTGCCGCCTCGGTGGCGGCGCTGACGATCTACGACATGGCGAAGGCGATCGACAAGCAGATGTCGTTTTCCGTCGAGCTCGTCGAGAAGGTGAAGGGCTGACGTCGGTGCGCGCGGCCGTACTGACCGTCTCCGACCGCGGCGCGCGCGGCGAGACCGAAGACGCGAGCGGCGATGCGCTCGAGGAGCTTCTCCGTGGCGACGGGTACGACGTCGAACGCCGGCTCGTGCCCGACGAGGCGAGCGAGATCGCTGCCGCCATCGAGGATCTCTCCGGGGCCGCGCAGCTCGTGCTCACGACCGGGGGCACAGGGCTCGCCCCGCGCGATGTGACGCCCGAGGCGACGAGGACCGTGCTCCAGCGCGAGGCGCCGGGCATCGCGGAGGCCTTGCGCGCAGATTCGATCGCGAAGACCCCGCACGGGCTGCTCTCCCGCGGCGTCGCCGGGGTGGTTGGGCGTACGCTGGTCGTCAACCTGCCGGGATCGACCGGCGGTTGTCGAGACGGCTATGCCGTCCTACAGCCGGCGCTCGGTCACGCATTGTCCCTCCTCGCCGACGAGGCGACGCGGCACCGCCAAACGTAAAGGACACGATGCGCGTCGCACGTCTCTACTACCGGCTCGTCAAGTTCGAGCACACGATCTTTGCGTTGCCGTTTGCGTACGTCGGTGCGTTCCTGGCGGTCAACGGCGTGCCGACCGCGCACGACCTCCTCTGGATCACGCTCGCGATGGTCGGCGCCCGCTCGCTCGCGATGGCGCTGAATCGGCTGATCGACGCGCGCATCGACGCGGCGAACCCGCGCACTGCCGCTCGCGAGATCCCGTCCGGGATCCTCTCGAAGGCAGCCGTGCTCGCGTTCTGCGCAGCCGCACTCGCGCTCTATGCGGTCGCCGTGTGGCAGCTCGACCCGCTCGTGCGGTGGCTCTCGCCGGTTCCGGTTGCGGCCTTCGTCGTCTATCCGTACCTGAAGCGCTTCACGTGGCTCTGCCACCTATGGCTCGGCGCGGTCGACGGGCTCGCGCCCGTCGGGGCCTGGGCCGCGATCAAGGGCGAGCTGCCGTGGCAGGCGTGGGCACTCGGTGGTGCCGTGGCCGCGTGGGTGGCGGGCTTCGATCTCTTCTACGCCCTGTTCGACGTGCAGGTCGATCGGGAGCAGGGATTGCATTCCTGGGCTACACGCTTCGGCGAGGGTGGCG
>JACDGR010000123.1 GCA_013821525.1 Actinomycetota bacterium | reverse complement strand
CGTCCGCACCGCGCACCGTCAAGCGGAAGAAGGGCGGCGCGCGGCGGTGAGCGAGGTCTCCGTGGAGGCCACGGGGGAGACGGTGGGCGAGGCGAAGTGGACGGCCCTGCGCGATCTCGAGCGTGCGGTCCCCGGTCTCGACAAGACGCAGGTGCGGTTCCAGGTCGTCTCCGAGGGCGAGCGCGGCTTGCTCGGCGTCGGCTACGCGCCGGCCCGCGTGATCGCGAGCGTCGCTGCAGAAGCTCGCGCTGCGGTGAGCCCCGTGGTCGAAACCCGGCCCGATGAGACGCCCCTCGAGGTGCGACTCCGCACGCTCGTCGAGCGCGTCGCCGGCGCGCTCGGCGTTGTAGCGACGGTCGACGCACGTGAGACCGATGCGGAGGTTCGCGTCACCTGCACGGGTGAGGATCTCGGCTTGCTGATCGGCAAGCACGGCCAGACGATCGACGCGCTGCAGTACGTCGCGAACGCGGCGACCTACCGGGCAGGAGCGGGCAAGCCGGTCACGGTCGACGCGGCGGGCTATCGCGACCGCCGACGCGAGACGCTGGAGGGGATCGCGCTCCGTGGCGCCGAGCGGGCACGGCTCGGCGAGCGAGTGCTGCTCGAGGCGATGTCGGCAGCCGAACGCAAGGTCGTGCACGAGTTCCTGAAGGAGCGGGACGGCATCGAGACGGCGAGCGAGGGGACGGAGCCCAATCGCTACGTCGTCGTCTTCCCCACTTGAGCGCTGGCTCGCCGCGGTCGTTGCGGCGCCTGGCCTGACAGGGATCACCGACCTCGGCGAGGCTCGCCGGATGCTTCTCGAGGACTCGCTGCGCGGACTGGAGCTCGTCGCCCCCACCACGGGCGCGATCGTCGATGTCGGCACGGGCGGGGGTGCCCCCGGCATCCCGCTCGCGTGGTCGCTGCCAGACCGGGAGGTCGTGCTCGTCGAGGCAGAGCGGCGGAAGTGCGAGTTCCTCGAGGACTGGGTGCCGCCGCGCGCCCGCGTCGTGTGGGGCCGTGCCGAGGAGCAGCCGGTCGACTGGGCCGGAGTCGCCGTCGCGAAGGCGCTCGCGCACCCGCCGACGGCAGCCGAGTGGTGCCTGCCGCTCGTCCGGGAGGGTGGCGTGGTCGTCCTCTGGGTCGGCCCGTCGGTCGAGCGTGAGCGCGTCGCAGCGGTCGCTGCGCGGATCGCAGGCGAGCTGATCGATGCGCCTGCGGGCTTCCTCGTGATCCGCAAGACCGGGCCGACACCGCCGGGGTTTCCGCGTCGGGTCGGCGTCGCCAAGAAGCGGCCGCTGGCCTAGCCTCCGCGGCCGGTAGACGCCGCGAACCCGCTCCGCACCGTGGTTTCGGCGTCCGGCCGCAGCGCTAGATTTCCGCTGTGCCCGGGAAGGTCTACGCGTTCGCGAACCAGAAGGGCGGGGTCGGCAAGACGACCACGGCGATCAACCTCGCCGCCTGCCTCGCCGAAGCGGGGGAGCGGGCGCTCGTCGTCGACCTCGACCCGCAGGCGAACGCAACCTCCGGGCTCGGCATGCGCGCGAACGGCACCTCCACCTACGACCTCCTCGACGGCGCGCCGCTCTCCGAGCTCGCGAAGCCTACGCGCTTCGAGAACCTCTTCCTCGTCCCGTCGCGGCCCGAGCTTGCCGGTGCCGCGGTCGAGCTCTCCCAGCGCGAGGACGGAGACAAGTACCTCGCAGAGGCGCTGCGGCACGCCGACGGATTCGACTTCGTCCTGCTCGACTGCCCGCCGTCGCTCGGCGCGCTGACCGTGAACGCGCTCGCGGCCGCAGATCGCGTGGTCGTGCCGGTGCAGGCCGAGTACTACGCGCTCGAAGGTCTCGCGCAGTTGATGCAGTCGATCAACATGATCAAGACGCGCCTCAATCCGTCGCTGGCGGTCGCGGGCGTCCTCCTGACGATGGCCGACTCGCGCACGCGCCTCTCGAACGAGGTCGAGGCGGAGGTGCGCAGGCACTTCGGCGCACTCGTCTTCGGTGCCGTCGTGCCGCGCTCGGTGCGCGTTGCGGAGGCGCCGAGCCACGGGTTGCCGGTCACCCACTACGACCGGCGGTCGCGCGGTGCCGAGGCCTACTGGAAGGTGGCGATGGAACTTGTCGAGCGGCCCTAGCGCGACGCCCCCCACCTCGACCGGCCGCCGGGGGCTTGGCCGCGGTTTCGAGGTGCTGATCGGTGGCGCTGCGCCCGAGCTCGCGCACCTAGACGTCGACCAGATCCATGCCAACCCGCGCCAGCCGCGGAAGCGCTTCGAGGGTGAGGCGGTCAGCGGCCTCGCGGAGTCGATCCGGGCGCAGGGGCTGATCCAGCCGGTCGTCGTGCGGCCGCGGCTCGCCGGCGGGTACGAGCTGATCGCGGGCGAGCGCCGGTGGCGTGCAGCACGGGAGGCCGGAGTCGCCACGGTTCCCGCCGTCGTCCGCGAGGCCGACGATCGGGACACGCTACTGCTCGCACTCGTGGAGAACGTGGCCCGTGAGGATCTCTCGCCGATCGAGGAGGCGCGCGCCTACGCCGTGCTGCTCGACGAGTTCGGCCTGTCGCTCGGCGAGGTCGCAGACCGCGTCGGCCGGTCGAAGCCTGCCGTCTCGAACCGCGTCCGCCTGCTCGAGCTGGCCGAGGACGTGCTCGCGATGATTGCTCGAAACGAGCTGACCGAGGGTCACGCGCGGGCGGTGCTCGCCGTGCCCGACAACGACGGGCGACGCAAGCTCGCCCGTCGCATCGTCCGAGAGGGGTTGTCGGTGCGCGCCGCCGAGCGTGCAGCCCGCTGGGCCGGCGCCCGCACGAAGGAGCGGCACACGACGGCAGTCGATCCGCAACTCGCAGACCGGGTCAAGCGTGCGATCAAGACGTTGACGGGATTCGAGGCCAAGGTCGGCGCGGCCGGCGTGCACGTGGCGCTCGACGGCGAGGTTCAGCTCGCCGAGCTCGCCGAGGCGCTCGAGCGCCTGACAAACCCCTAACCTGCCCGGCCGTACCCCGCCGTTGCCCGGGGCCGTTGTACCCGTATGGACGGTCTCTGGCTGCAGGACATCGAATCGCTCGAGACGATCTCTCAGGACGAGGACACGCGCAACCTCTTCCTGCGAATGGCGCAGCTCTCACAGAACGGCCGGCTCGCTCCGTTCCTGCGCGAGCTCGAGCACGATCACGAGCTGGACGACGCCACGAAGGAGACGCTCGCCGAGCTTGCCTCCGACGAGGGCTTCCTGCACGCGGTCGAGGATTACGTCCGCCGCACACGCGCGCTTCACTAGCCTCGAAAGAGGACGAAACCCGGGCCGGAGCCGGGGTTCGTGGATGGGCGATCGTGGATTCGAACCACGGACCTCCGCCTTATCAGAGCGGCGCTCTAACCAACTGAGCTAATCGCCCGAGCGGCGAGCAGTGTAGCGACCTCCGCCCGCGCGTTTGGGTGCAGGGCCGGGGGTAATCTAGGTGGAGATGGTCGAGATGACGATCTACGGTGTCTCGTTCGATCTCGTCGGCAAGCAGCCCATCGTCTTGCTGAAGACCGCGGACGGGAATCGCTACCTGCCGATCTGGATCGGGCACCCCGAGGCGGCCGCGATCCTGATGAAGCTCCAGGGGGCGAGCGCTCCCCGGCCGCTCACGCACGACCTGCTCGTGAACATCCTGGGCGAGCTCGAGGTCGACATCGTCCGTGTGACCGTCACCGAGTTGCGCGAGAACACCTTCCACGCCTCGATCACCGTCGCCCAGGGAGGGAACGAGGTCGACATCGACTCCCGCTCCTCTGACGCGATCGCCGTCGCCGTTCGTGCTCAGGTGCCGATCTACGCGGCGGACGATGTGATCGAGGAGTCCGCGATCGAGATGGAAGGGGACGAGGTGAACGAGGAAGAGATCGTCGACGAGTTCAAGCGCTTCCTCGACAAGGTCTCCGCGGAGGACTTCGCCGAGGCGGAGGTCGAAGAGAACGAGGCGACTGACGAAGAGGAAGCAGAGCGCGAAGACGACGCGTGAGGCTCAAAAGCTCTTAGCCCGCGTCGAGCTCGCGCTTGACGAGGGCCAGGAGCTCCGCGTGGATCGTGCGCAAGCCCTCCTCGCTCAGTGGCCCGCCGTTCTCCGCAACCCGCTCCGCCACCATGGCCTCCTCGCGGCCGGGGTCGAGGAACGCGAGCCCGTGCTCGACCTTGTAACGCCTCAGCTCGGCGACGAGCGCGAGCCGACGGTTGATCGCCGCGAAGATCAGCCGGTCGATCTCCGTGATCTCCTCGCGGAAGCGGTCGAGCTCACTCATGCGTACACGTAGACCGCGGAGCCGTAGCCGATCTGCGCGTAGACGGTCTGCGCGATCCACATCGGGATGCGCGCGCAACCATGTGAGGCGGGATAGGGCGGCACGTCGGGGTAGCCGTGCACGGCGAATCCGCGCAGGAAATAGCTCGGGTAATAGAGCACCCAGTCGAAGCCGCCGACCTTGCGATAGACGTGCCAGAGTCCGAGCGGCGTGTTGCCCGTCGCTCCGGTCGAGGTTGCGACGGTCAGCGTCACCTTGCCGCCACGCACGATGAAGAGCACCTGGCGCGTCTTGTCGACCTCGACGTGGTCGCCGGGGTAGCGAGCGGCGGGCACCGTTGCTCGCAGGAGCCGCGCCCAGAGCGCTGCATCGACCGTGCCGGTGCGGTCGAGCCGCTCGACCTTTTGAAATGCGTACACGGCCTCGAGGTCTTCGCTGCCGAAGAAGCCGTCCCGCTTGATCGCATAGTGCAGCTCGGCGAGGCGATCCTCGAGTGCGCGCACGCTCGGCCCGGACGAGCCGAGTGCGAGGTTCGGCTGCACGATCGCGACGGTTGCCGACCCCCGCACCGCCTGCCAGCCGTGTGCAGGACGCGTGCGTACCATCACATGCGCGAGGTGTGCGGTGCGTGTGTCGACGAGGTGCGGTGCCACGACCTTGCCGGCGTTTGCGGGATGAAGCGTCGCGATCACGCGTAGGCGCGAGCCGACGACGGGACTGCCGGCAACGCGCACGACGAGCTTCGGAATCACGACGGTGTGTGCGGGTGCGGAGCGAACGCCGAGCGCCTCCGCGACGTACGGCGAGGTGCCGAGCACACGAACACGCAGCTTCCCGGCAACGAAGCGCCTGCCGCGCAGCGTCACCGGCACGTTCGGCGTCACCGAGGCGTGGAGCGTTACCCACTGCGCATAGCGTGCGACGGCCGGCACACGCAGGCTCAGGGAGATCGCCGTAACCGCAGGGGCGGTGTCGGCGCCGGCGTCGGTGGTCAGCGTCGGGTGAAACGACCCGGCGGGATAGGTGTGCTCGACCGACTGGCCGACTCCCACGGCGCCGTCGCCGAACGCCCACGCGTAGCTCGCAGAGGCGCAGGTCGCGGTGAACGTCACCCGAAGAGGCGCCGACCCGACCACAGGCGTGCTCGTCAGCCCGCACGGCCCGGCTGCAGACGCGCTGGGCGCACGCACGCACGCGAAGGCCAAGCATGCGAGCGCCGCGAGCGCGGCGAGGGCGAGGCGGCGCATTCGCCGAAGACTAACTTCCGATCGTGACGGCGGCCACCAGCGCGATTGCGTTGAAGGTGGCGTGCACGAGCATGCCCGGAAAGACGCTACGCGTCTGTGCCCGGATCCAGGCGAGCACGCAGCCGAACGTTGCGATCACCGGCAAGGAGAGGATGAGCCCGTGCGCGAGGCCGAAGAGCAGTCCGACGCCGATGATTGCGGGCCAGCGGCCGAAGCGCTCGAGCAGGGTGAAGCCGAGGCCGCGGTAGGTCAACTCCTCGACGAACGGGATCCACGTGCAGATGACGATGCCGTTGACGACGTAGGCGGCGGCGTGCGCAGGCTCCCAGTGAGAGGGCGTGAGACCCTGTTCGTTCCCGGGGTGCGTGAGCCCGCTGTAGAGGACTTCGAACGCATAGATGGCGACGACCGCGATGCCGGTCAGCTTCGCCGCCTGCCGCCACGAGCGCGGGCTGCGCAGACCGAGGCGTCCTCGGCTGAAGCCCGCAAGCGCTGCGACCAGCACGACGATGACGCCGTCCTGGACGATCCCGCCGACGGCGGTCGACCATCGGTAGAGCGTCTGCGGATCCGGCTTGCCGGCGGAGGCGCGCGAGAGGTAGGCGATCGCGATCATCAGCCCGACGAGCAACAGCCAACCGGCCAGGCGGCCGTTGTCGTGCTCGGCCACGGTGGGCTCGGCCCCGTGGCCCGTACGATGGTCAGGCGCCGTGCCCGATCGCATGTTCACTCCCGCCGAGGCTAACAGCGCCCTCTCCGAGGTGCGGCCTGCGGCCGAGCGGCTCGTTGGAGTGCGCAGGCGCATGCGCGAGCTCGAACACACGCAGGGTGCACTCGTGACCGCGATCGGCGGCAACGGCGGCGGTTACGCCGCCTCCGACCTGAACGCCGCGCAGACCGAGCTGCTCGGTCTCGCCGACGTCGCGGTCGCCTGCGTCGGGCGGCTCGAGGAGATCGGCGTCGTGGTCAAGGATCTGGACACGGGACTCCTCGACTTTCCCGCGTGTCGCCCCGGGCCCGACGGTGAGCTCGCCGAGGTAGAGCTCTGCTGGCAGGTCGGTGAGGCGACGGTCTCGCAGTGGCACGTGCCGGGCGAGGGATTCGCCGGGCGGAAACCGATCGACTGGGACGAATAGGGACGCAGGTGTCCAGCTTCTGGCAACACGTCCTGATCGCCGCGGCGATGATCGCCGCCGCTTCCGTGCTCGCGAAGCTCGTCGACCGGCGGATCTCGCGCCACCACCTCGCGCCCGGGTCGGTCACCCGCTACCGGGTGCTGCGCCGCGCGATCTTCGCGGTGATCGTCTTCGTGGGCGTCATGTCGGCGCTGCTCGTGATCCCGCAGGTGCGCGCGATCGCCGGCGGCGTGCTCGCGTCCTCCGCCGTGATCGGGCTCGTGATCGGGTTCGCGAGCCAGCGGACGATCGGGAACGTGGTCGCCGGGCTCCTGATCGCGATCAGCCAGCCGCTGCGGCTCGGGGACGAGGTCGAGGTCGAGGGGCTCGAGGGAGTCGTCGAGGAGATCGGCCTCACCTACACGTGGATCCGCACCCGAGACAACGACAGGCTCGTCGTGCCGAACGAGAAGCTGGCCTCGGATACCATCCGCAACTCCACGATTCGCAGTGCCGAGCGGCTCGCCGAGGTGACCATCCAGGTGCCGGCCGGCTCAGGACTCCGCAAGCTGCTCGACGCACTGCGGGCAGAGGGAGAAGAGATGGTCGTCAGCGACCTCACCGGGGACAAGGCCACCGTCGTGGTGCGCAAATGGATTCCGCGCTCAGCGGTCGCCGAGCACGCCGCGAGTGATCTGCGAATCGCGCTGAACGACCGGCTGGCCGCAGCGAGGTGAGCCCGCGCTCCCGCAAGGACGACCTCGACTTCATCCTCGGCCACCGGAGCCGGAAGAAGAAGCGCGCAGGCCGCGTCAAGCGCCGCCGTCGCGCCGGGGTGATCATTGCGACCGTTGCGATCGCGATCATCGTTGCGTCTCTGACCCTCGGCCTCGGCGCCGGGGCGGCGCTCACCGAGAGTTGCAATCTGAACACGCTCCGCCCGGTCGAGATCGGCCAGAACTCGTTCGTCTTCGCGAGCGACGGCTCCCTGCTCGGGTCGATCCCCGCCGAGCGGAACCGCGAGCCGGTGACCACGCGGAACATGTCGAGGTGGCTGCCCCGGTCGACGATCTCGATCGAAGACCGGCGATTCTGGCAGCACGGCGCCGTCGACTATCTGGGCATCGCCCGTGCGGCGTGGAAGGACGTAACAGCCGGCAAGGTCGTCGAGGGCGGCTCGACGATCACGCAGCAGCTCGTCCGCAATCTCTATACCGGTCAGGAGAAGACGCTGAACCGGAAGCTGAAGGAGGCGTGCCTTGCGATCAAGCTCTCGCGCAAATGGTCGAAGGCGAAGATCCTGAACGAGTACCTGAACACCGTCTACTACGGCAACCACGCCTACGGGGTCGAGGCGGCAGCGCAGACGTACTTCTCCAAGTCCGCCAAGGACCTGACGCTGCTGCAGGCCTCGCTCCTGGCCGGGCTACCGCAGGCGCCGTCCATCTACGACCCGTTTCACAATCCGCAGGCCGCGCTCGACCGACGCGACGAGGTGCTGCGCGCGCTCCTCACCAACCACTCGATCACGCTGCGGGGCTACGAGCGCGCCGCCAAGTCGAGCTCGCTCGATCTGAAGCCCGGCCGCATCTACACGCGGATCAAGCAGCCGTACTTCTTCTCCTACGTGATCGACGAGCTGGAGCAGCAGTACGGCGCCAACACCGTGCGCGAGGGCGGGCTGAAGGTCTACACGACGATCGATCCACGGTTGCAGCGCAACGCTGTCAAGGCGATCCGCGACATCCTCCCGTATCGCACCGACCCCGCATCGGCGATCGTCTCGGTCGAGCCAGGGACCGGCGCGATCCGCGCGATGACCGCGGTCGTGCGGAGCCCGGGTAACCAGTTCAACCTCGCCGCTCAGTCCGCCCGCCAGGCCGGGTCGACGTTCAAGACCTTCGTGCTCGCCTCGGCAATCGAGCAAGGTGTCGATCCCGACACGACCTACTACACCTCGGCACCGTTCACGTGCTCGCTCGGACCGTGGTGCCAGACGCCGTATCAGGTGCACACCTACGGCAACCACTACCAGGGATCCATCTCGCTGACGCGTGCGACTCTCTCGTCCGACAACACGGTCTACGCCCAGTTGACGCTCGACGTTGGGCCGCGCTACGTGTGGCAGATGGCGCACCGGCTCGGTGTGCACA
>JACDGR010000122.1 GCA_013821525.1 Actinomycetota bacterium | reverse complement strand
GACGAATCGAGTAGGCGGCCGGACCGGGCGGCACGGACGGCCAGGTGAGCCACGATGCGTGCGGGTCGCCGTGGGTCCGGTCGCAGGCCAGCAGCCCCAGGCTGCACTCGTCGCCGAGGCTCTGGTCGCCGACGTCGAACTGGTGGCGGAGGAAGCCGGGGTGCAGCCAGGCCAGCCAGAGGTGCGCGCCCAGATCCGGTGCGGTACGGGCGAACTGCGCTACCGGGAAACTACCGTCCCCGGCCGGGATGATCTGCCGCAGAGGCAATACGTCGTGGTGCATCTGCACGCGTTCGCGTTGCTGATCGTCAAGCAGGGCAGTGAGGCGGTCACTGGTACCGAGCGACTCGGCGACCAGGCTGCGATGCACCGGTCCCAGCGCTTCAATCATGTCCGTAATCCAGGTGTTGACGGCCCGCGGCTCCGGGGTGTCGACACCCGCGCCGCTCAGGAGGGTCGAGACGGCACCGACGTCCACGACGGTGTCTACGTCGCAGATGAGTTCGCGGAGGCTGCGGCGCAGGGCGTCGCCAGCCAGTGCGGCGCGCAATACGGCGAAGCGTTCGTCAGGTGCGTAGCCGAGGATGAGTTGCTCGACGATGTCGGGTCGGCGGAGATCGTCGGGTCCGAGAACGAGCAGGGCGCGCGGGGTCATCAGCAGGTGCATGATCAGGTGCAGGCCCGCGTCAGTTACCTGCTCGTCGAAGACGTCCGCGATGATCCGAGCCCGGCGAAGGTATTGCAAGTAGCGGAAGTTGCTGGCCAGGAAGTCGAGACCGTCGGGAACCTGCGCGACGGCGGCGAAAGTTGCGTAGGCCTCGTGGGTTTCCGAGCACGCCCGGGCGAGGTCCTGCCACAGGTCGGCCGCGACTTTCCCGTGCTCGTCGGCGAGACCGGTGATCAGCATGGCCGTGCCCCACGCGGAGCCTGAATGGAGCTGGTGATGGGCGCGTTCGTGATGCGAGACGAAGGCTTGCCGGATGCCCTGGGGATCGGCAGCCGCGTTGAGCGTCCAGGAGGAAATACCGTCGTGATAGCCGAGCAGCGGCGCGTCCGGCGTGTCGCTGGCACACATAAACAGCGGCGGCAGGTCCAGGCCGGGCGTCGGGTTCACGGAGTGACGGTCCACCCGTCGGCAGAGTTGGCGAAGACCTTACGGCGGACGAGCTTGCCGAGCCGCTCCTGCAATCTGTCGGTATTGCCGTCATAGGCGGCGACGACGTCGGCCCAGGTCGCCGGTCGGCCGCCCCGGCGGGCGCTGGCCGTGGTGACCACCAGGAACAGGTCGAGTGACTCCTCGTCCAGAAGCTTCACCGTTGCCAGAAGTTTGCGAAGCAGCGCCGCACCTGTCGACAGGCTCGTTGACCCGCTCGCGGCCCAGACCGCTGCAGCGGTGAGGACGTCGGCGCGCAGATCGCGGGCTACCGCGCTGTTGATGAAGATACGAGTGCCGGGTACCAGGTAGGGGAACGGTTCGTCCGGCGCCAGCTGACCGTCGTTCGCTGCTTCAGTGCTCAGGTAAGCCTCAGTCTGCGGCTCAAGCATGAGCAGTGAGAGCGCGTGCGACGCTGTCGCGGCTTCCGGTTGCAGCGCTGGATTCAGAAGGCGGATCGCGGCGACTGGATCCTCGGCCTCGGTGCGCGCCATCCCTTATGCCTCCTTCAGCCAGTTTCCGTCCAGCACAGACCTCACGCGTGGCCGCACTGCAGCATCATCCTCGTAGGGGTTGCGCCTCGGACCCCTCGGGCGCAGAGCGCCTTCTACCGCGGACCATCCGCCTGGTTGTTTGGGGCGCGGTACCTCCTTTGCCGCCCGACCGGTATTCGAGCTCCCCGACCAGCCGCGGCGTCACCCAACGAACGATGCCGCGGGCAGGTAGGTATCCCGGCAAGCCGCTGACCCGCTCGAACGGCCCGGCGAACGATGAGGCGTCGCAGCTCGGCGTGTCGAGCAGTATCGGCATGGGTTGGATTTTGAAGGCGGCTGACCATCCTCCCGTCTGACTAACTGACTCAGCGCGCTGTGCGCGGTAGCCGGAGACGATCAAGCTATGGCCGGATGGGCCGAAGGTCATCGTGTCCCTGCAATCGGCCACGTTGCGTTGACAAGTCGCGCGACACCAACTATCAGTGACTCGGCAGCTACCCTTACGGTGAGTGGGTGACGACCCCAACGCCGGACTCGCTCAGAGCTGACCTTGCCGAGTTCGTTCTGTATCGCCGCGAGTACCTGACCGGCGACGAGAAGGGCGAAGCGCAGGTATTCCTGGACCGACTCTTCCAAGCATTCGGTCATCCGGGGGTCGCCGAGGTCGGCGCGAAGCTTGAGATGCGGATCAAGAAGACCGACGCTAAAGGTACAGCGTTCGCCGACCTGGTGTGGAAGCCGCGATGCTTGGTCGAGATGAAGAAAGCGGGCGTCGACCTGTCACGTCACTATCGACAGGCCTTCGACTACTGGGCCGACCTCGTGCCCGACCGTCCGCGCTACGTCCTCCTATGCAACTTCGACGAGCTGTGGATCTACGATTTCGAGCGCCAGATGGACGCGCCAGTCGACCGAATCCCGCTCGATGATCTCCCGACCCGCTCCGAGGCGCTGGGATTCATGTTGCCCACGCCGGAAACGCCGATCTTCGGCAATGACCTGGTTGCCGTCACACGTGAAGCCGCAGGCAAGGTCGCTCGAGTGTTTCTTGAGCTTCACGGCCGTGGAATTGCGCGAGAAGAAGCCCAACGCTTCGTCCTGCAATCCATCATCGCGATGTTCGCGGAAGACGTTGGACTGCTTCCGAACAAGTACTTCACCCGCGCCCTGACCGACTCCGTGTCAGGCGATGATGCATTCGATTTACTGTTCAATCTTTTCCGTCAGATGGACACCGCAGGTGTCACCGCTGGCGGGCGCTACAAGGGCACACCTTACTTTAACGGCGGCATCTTCGCCGAGGTCCCCGCCTTCAACCTCACGACCAGCGAACTAGATGTCCTGCGCGAAGCTGCGTTCATGGACTGGTCAGCCGTTCGCCCTGAGATTTTTGGAACCCTCTTCGAGGGATCTATGGCGGCCGATGAGCGTCACGCTCAGGGTGCTCACTTCACGAGCCAAGCCGACATCATCAAGGTGGTGATGCCAACAATCGTGCGGCCATGGCGGGAACGCATCCAGGCGGCACGCACGCAGGCCGACCTCCAGAAAATCCTCGGCGACATGCTGTCGTATCGCGTGCTTGACCCCGCGTGCGGCTCAGGCAATTTTCTCTATGTCGCCTATCGCGAGATGCGTCGACTCGAACACGAGACGTCGACGCTGCTGGCTGAGCGCACGAAGCGGGACAGTATTCAGCAAACCCTTGGCTACGTAACTCCGGACCACTTCTACGGGATCGACCGTAACCCCTTCGCGGTCGAGGTCGCGAAGGTCACGATGATGATGGCAAAGAAGTTGGCCTCTGACGAACTCGGCGACGATCAGGAGGTCTTACCGCTGGACAACCTCGATGGCTCGATTGTCGCCGCCGATGCTCTCTTCACTCAGTGGCCAATTGCCCACGCCATCATCGGCAACCCGCCGTATCTGGGACGTCGAAGGATGGTCGAAGGTCTGGGATCCGGCTACACGCAGCGGCTCGCGAAGGAATACCCCAGCATTGGTGGAGTCTCGGACTTCGTCTGCTACTGGTTCCCACGTACCCAGGATCATCTTCCGCCCGGAGGGCGGGCTGGTTACGTGGCGACGAACAGCATCCGAGAGACGTCCTCGCGTAAAGTGTCGCTAGATTACATTGTCGATCACGGTGGAGTGATCCACGACGCCGTGTCCAGTCAACCGTGGTCGGGTGACGCGGTGGTGCACGTTTCGATTGTGAACTGGACCAAGGACACCGATATCATGCCGAAGGTCCTATGGCTCAAGGATGGCAATCTTCGACTTGAGCTCCCGCACATACCCGCGTCATTATCCCCCGACGTCGATGTCGCACGAGCGAAGCCCTTGCCTGTCAACAGAAGACCAAAGGTGATTCATCAAGGCCAAACCACTGGAATCACCAAGGGTTACACGCTCTCCCCCACTGAAGCGCGAGCTCTTGTTGCCAAGGATCCTGGCAGCGCGAAGGTGCTCCATCCCTTTCTAGGTGGCATCGACTTACTTCACAAGCTCGGACCTGCGCGATGGGTGATCGACATACCGCACGAGGACGTCCTTGATGCACAGCTTGAAGCAAAGGGAGCCTTCGAACACCTGCGCATGTTCGTACTCCCAGAGAGAGAAAGACTAGTCAAACGCGAGGCGGAACAAAACGCAATAGGAAAAGCCAGCAACCCAGAGTTTAAGCCAGTTTCCGCTAATTTGGACTCTATGGAGACATGGTGGCAACAGTGGCGACGCCGCGGCGACCTGATCGACCAGATTGCGAAGCTCGACAGATATATCGCCACAAGCCGTCACGCCAGCGAGAATCGCTTGACGGTATTCACCTTTGTTGACCCATCGATACGACCCGGCGATTCAATGAGCCTCTGCACGCTCGACGATGATTACAGCTTCGGGATTCTATCTTCCGGAATTCACCGGTCTTGGTTCGAGGCCCGCTGCTCCCGCTTGAAGGCGGATCTGCGATATACCTCCACAACAGTCTTCGACTCATTCCCCTGGCCACAGGCACCCAGCACTGCCGAGGTGCAGAAAATTGTTGCCACAGTCAAAGAAATCTTGGATCTGCGAGCAGGGCATCTTGCCAAGGGAATAGACCTGGCCCGCCAGTACGACGCACTACGTCAGCCAGGAAAGAGTAAGTTGCGCGACCTGCATGACAAGCTAGATCGGAATGTCCTCGCCGCGTACAATTTCGATGCCACGGACGACATTCTGACGCAGCTACTCGCGCTCAATCAAGATGTGGCCGCGCACCCCGAGATTGCACGCGGGCCTGGCGCCGGGGGCCTTACCGGAACGCGAGTGAGCGATTACCGCTTGATGCCATAAGATAAGTGGACGGATATAGGAGCAATAGACGATTCAGCCCACAGGCCGCTCGAGAACAAGCCCCAACCTCTACCGGTGGCGAACACCGCGCCCAAAAGGCCGACCCCTCTCCCATTCGCAAATTGATAAGACTGGCTCTCCGACGAAAGTTCGGGGCCCTTGCCTTCCGGGTTCGCCGTGACGTCCGACCTGCCCGCCGGTGCCAGCGGTCGCATGGATTGGCCGTGCGGCGGCGGGTGTCGCCAGCTGTGCCCATCAGCCATCCTGTGCGCGGCGTTCGCGACCAATACGCTCGCACGGGCGAGCAAGAAGCGGGCGGGCGGCAGCGTCACCCGACGCAATCTCGGGGGTTGGGCTGAAGCTCGTACTCGCCCTGTTGCTCGTCATGTACGATTTCGGCCTCGTCGCGCGGCAAGCCTTGCCTGGTCGTCGTCCTTGATGCGAACCGGACCTGCGAGCAGGCGCGGATGACCGCTTCGGCTCGACCCGGGCGGCTTGAGCCCACGACGCAGACTCGCTTTCGTTGATCGTCTGGAGCAAAATCCCTCCAGTGATGCCGGTCGTCATGCGAGTTGATCGGAGGCAGAAATGAGTCCGACTGGGGTTTGGCCGCTCCTCATCGGTGTTGCCGCACTTGCGGTCTCGATCGTGGGCACACTTCAAAGGCGCCGCGATACGAGGCGTGAAATCGAGCGACGCCTGGCCGTGCTGATGGATGACCTGGGCCGGCTGAACTATGAGATCGACACGCTTGAGCATCACAAGGACGCCGCTGGCGAGGCGGTGCCCAGCCTGCTAGCGATAACAGCCAACCATCGGAGGCAAATGCTCACCGCCGAGGCTACGATGCTCGGAGGCAAGCTCCGAAATGGTCTGTCTCCGGCTCAACACAGAACCTTGGCTGACAACTATTCTCGCGCAGGCCGCTTCGATCGCGCGCGCATTCCTATCAGGCGGCCCTCGAGCGAATTCGTGACGATCCCTTAGAGAGAGCATTCTGCACCAGAGGGCTCGCAGCGGTCACGATGGAATTGGGTGAGTTCGCGAGGCGCCTCTACGGCGAAGCGGTGAAATTCTTCCAGGATGGCTCACCAGCAGCAGCTGGGCGAATCGCTGAAACGTATCAACGTTGGGCGTCGATAGAGGATTTACACGCCACCGACTTTGACTGTGACCAGCCGTCGCGAAGGCGCGCGCATGGTGCTCTAAGATATCTAATAGGCGCGTACGGGTCCAACTTAGCCGCCGAATCGAGGACGCTTTCGAACAACTCCAGAGTGGTCCGCAATGAACCGCGCGTATGGGCTCGAGTCGGACGCCACACGGATCGCAGTCGACCATGCCGAGCACATAGGTCGGAGGAAGGTGCCCAGTCGAGGCATCACCCATGTACTCATCATTCAGACAAGTAGCCTTGACCACGCCACTGGGGGCTACAACGCCTTAGGCCAACGCCGCGTCATGAAACCCCTGCTCCTACCTTGACCCCAGTCTGCCGCCCAAGGAGGCACAAGTTTGCGGTCGTTGCCGCGACGATCACGATGCTTCGCCCCTTAACCATCCCCGACGGGCGGCGGCAACGCACCAACCCAACTCACCGGGACATGGCGCGACGACACCCAGGTGCTCCAAGCCCCAGGCTCCCCAGCCAGGGGGCGCTGAGCTTGTTGTCACGACAGACCCGGGCAGATCCGGTCGCTGGTCCCGTCCTGGGGCAGCGACCAGCCGCCCAATCGAGGTCGGCATCACCGGCCTTGCACTCGGGCCTGTTCGGAGTTGGGCCGTCACGCTCTCGGAGGAGAACCGGTAGAAGAGCATCCCGAGGACGGACGGCCTGCGACGATGCCTCGCCTGCACGACGCATCTCCGCCGAACGAGCTCCCGCCGAGGGCTAAGGGAGCTCGCGCGGCACCGTCACCGATATCGAGTTAACGACCGTGCAGCCGGCCTGCCGAACCCGCAGCTGCTGCACACTATGCACCTCGTGAACTCCAACAAGTAATTACTTGAGTCGCAGCCTTCTCCGGCGGCGGTAACTGAGGCGGTCGTCGACAACAGGGAGGCCCAAAACACCGTGGCCGACTACTTCTTCAACGACGGACCTGGCATCGGCGCCGTCATTATGGCCCTTGCTGACGCGTTCTACGAGGCTGCGATCAATCAGCAGAGGGACGAGCGAGCGGCCCGACCCCGGAAGCGAACGACACTCGCTCGTCACGAACCTCGTTGGTCTTGAGGTTCGCGGGGGGGCCGGGACCGCAAAGGACGAGATGCGCGAGAACCAATGAACGCAATTGGTGCTTCACGATTGGCAGGAGGTGTCCGTAGCTTGGTATTTGGCCGACGGCGAGGACGGCATACCCGGGTGACCTGCATCACGCTTGCTTGAGCTGGTTTTGCACCGCCTCAATCTCCCATCGATTCGGCTGCCAGCCGAATCGGGCGAAGAAGTCTTCGCACGCTGACACCGCGAGCGCTGACGCGGACCCGACCAGCTCATCCCGCGGGTAGACACCGACTTGACCGACCGATTCCCCTTGGGGCGCCTTATACGGAAGCATGAAGGTCCTGCCCACCTGGCCGGGGATCAGTGCCCGCCCGGCGAGATTGTGCAATCGCACTTCCACGCGCATCGGGTCGGCGCCGGCCGCGCCGAGCGCCAGGCGGGCGGCAAGCTCGTACACCTCGGTCATCAAGAACACCGTCTCAACTACAGTGACCACCGACGCGAAACCTTTGGGTACCTCGCCGCCCACGAACTTATGCCCCCAATCGGCCGCGACGGCGGTGAGTTGGGCGAACTCACCGTCGGTGAGGAATCTCCAAGTCTCATAGCGGCCGGTCGGCGGCTCGTCGATGTCGTTGCCAATCCAGTCGGTCCCCCGCAGCATGTCGCGGCCGTAATCTATGAACGGCATGGGCCAACCCCGCAGCCGTACCGCCGCACTCGTTAGGGTCTCCTCCAACTCGCGGTAGGGCACGCGGTCGGGCTCAAACACCGCGGGGCGGACATGGATCTCCCAGTGGCCGCGGCTTCGAACCTTGTCCACACTACGGATCACCTCGACATCGCGGCCGGGTCGGTCCCATGCGCGATCGAGTCGCTCCAGATAGCTGTCGGCACCGGCCTGTCGTTCGGAAACGGTGAGACCGGCCCGTCCGGCTGTTTGCACGAAGTCACGCAACGCCTTCTGCGTGGACAGACTGAGGATGTCTCGCAGCTCGCTGGACAACGCGATCTCGGTTGTGGCGGGTGACTTGCGGCTTCGGATGTAGAGCGCGCCTCGCCGCGTGGTGTCTAAGCCGGAGTCCCGGGTGCACAGGTGTGGGACGTCCTCGAACTCCTCGACGCGCAACAATGCCACCTCAGCACCGCTCGATAAGGATCGTTTCGCGACGTCGAACCGCAGCGGCGGGTCGCTGAACCGGGCAAGTCCGTCCGCCACGTTGTCATAATTCAGCCAGGATGCAAGATCGACCTCGGTGAGTCCGGGAAGCATCGCCGTCTGACGCTTATCGTCGATACCGATGACGACGTACCCGCCATCGCGAAGGTTGCCCATGCCCAGGGCAGCTCTCGCAATCTTGGCGAACAGGTGCTTGTCCGAGGAGGGGCCGGGGCCCTTAATCTCTACATCTCGCCGTTCATAAGCACGCTGCAATACATCCTCGAGCTCGGCGACCGTTGTTGACCGCCTTCGAGGATGACGATGCAGGGCTGCTTGCGCGCCGTTGAGCGTGCGGAGGCGCTGTGGGGTGGGCGAGTCGCGTTGACCTGGTTGATCGGCGCCGCCACCGTGACGATCTTCGGGTCGGGGTAGGCCACGGCCCTCCCGCTGTCGTC
>JACDGR010000121.1 GCA_013821525.1 Actinomycetota bacterium | reverse complement strand
TTGACCGGGTGCCGCCTGTCCGTGGTCGCGTCGGTCGGCCGAGGCGGCGCCCCGACAGCGTGATCGCCGACCGCGGCTACGACCACGACAAGTACCGCCGGCTCGTCTGGCAGCGCGGCGTCAAGCCCGTGATCGCGAGACGCCGGACCGAACACGGCTCCGGCCTCGGCCGTGACCGTTGGGTCATCGAGCGCACCTTCGCCTGGCTCCACAACCGCCGCCGGCTGCTCCTCCGAACAGACCGCCGCCACGAAACCCACGAAGCATTCCTCGACCTCGCCTGCTGCCTGATCTGCTGGCGACGAATCGAGACGCCATTCAGTTAGAGCTTCTTAGGGCAAACTCGGGGCATGGACGGGCCTCCTGCGACGACCCGCCCGAACGCCCTCGTGCGGCGGCTGCAGACAGCGGTTCGTGTCCTGCGCGCGCGCCCACGCCTACTGAAAGCGCTGCAGACCCTGCTCGTTGCGCTCATGCTCGGGTTCTGCGCCTGGGCCGTGCGCAGCGAGTGGTCGGACGCGTGGCCTCGCCTGCAACACGCGCGGCCGGGCTACGTGGCGCTCTCGTTCCTGACCGTCGGGGTCTACTACCTCGTCTTCATTCTCGGCTGGATGCGCCTGCTCTCTGCCTGGGGGATCAGGATCTCCTACCGCGTCGCGTTGCAGGCGGAGATGGTCTCGATGCTCGCCAAGTATCTGCCCGGCGGTGTGTGGACGCCTGCCGCGCGCGCCGTCGCGTTGCGGCGCTCCGCGAGCGTCACCGACACTCCGACGGTGCTCGCCTCCGTGTTCGTCGAGGCAGCGCTCTCGGCGATCTCGGGCGTGATCGTCTTCACGATCAGCCTTGCCTGGGTTCGCGAGGTGCACGCACCGCTCTGGGCTCTGATCGCGTTCGCAGTCTTGCTTGCGTCGCTGCTGCATCCGCGGATCTTCCGACCGGTCGGCCACAAATTGCTGAAGCGCTTCGGCAAGGACGACATCGAACCCGTGCCGTTCCCCGTCATGTCGGGACTGCTGCTCTTCTACTGCGGCACGTGGTTGATCGGTGGCTTCGCCGTGTGGTTCATGCTGCTCAGCCTCGGCGCCTCGCCGGGCTTGTCGACCGTGCCATTCCTCGGCGGCGTCTCGGCAGTCGGAGCGATCGTCGCAGTGCTCGCCTTCTTCGCGCCCTCCGGCATCGGGGCGCGTGAAGCGTCGATGTACGGACTGCTGCTCGCCATCACGGGCGCGGGGCCTGCACTCGGTGTGACGCTCCTGAACCGGTTCGCGATCACCCTCGTCGAGGTCGCCCTGTTTGCGGTTGGGATCGGGGCCTGGCGGCTCTCGAACCGGCACCACGACTGATCGGCTCGAGCCTCCACTCAGGGCTCGCGGAGCAACGGCACGACCTGCGACCCGAGCAGCTCGACGCCCCGCCGCTCGTCGATCCCGTGCGGCGTCCCGAATTCGACGCGCGACGCGCCCGCGGCGAACAGGCGCTCTGCGTGCTCGGCGATGCGCGCGGGCTCGCCCGCGAACGCGAACAGGTCGAGCACGTCGTCGGGGATCTCGGCGGCAGGCGTGCGCGGATCGACATCGACCGTCGGATCGAGCCCGGCGACGACCGGGAGGTAGAGCGCGACCTCCAGGCGAGCCTGCGCCCGCGCCGCGGCGTCGTCCTCGTCGACGACGAACACTGCGCCGACGACGATCCTCGTCTCGGCTGCACCCAACCGCTCGCGGGTCAGCGTGACCATCGCGGGGTTGGCACAACCCCCCAGCTTCAGCTCCGCGCCTTGCTCGGCGGCGAAAGCCGTCAGGAGCGGCGACCACGTCCCGACGAGGAGCGGCACACGCGGGCGGAGTGGCTCATACGCGAGCACGCTGCCGGGCGCCAGGTGGAAGACCTCGCCGTCGAAGCCCGAGTCGTCACCGGCGAGCAGCAACTCGACGATCGCCCAGGTCTCGCGGATCCTCTGAGCCGGCCGCTGCGGTCTGTCCCTCGGGAGTTCGAGCCGGTCGAGCCAGGCACCGGCAGCAAGGCCGAGAAACGCGCGTCCGTCGGACGCGAGGTCGAGCGCCGCCACCTGGCCCGCGATCTCGACGGGGTGCAGCGTGAACGGGTTCAGGCAGGACGGGCCGACGCGCACGCGCTCCGTGGCGTGTGCGATCTCGAGCAGGGCGGGCAGAGCCGGCTGGAAGAAGAGATCGTTGAAGACGGTGACGACGTCGAAGCCGGCATCCTCCGCCTGTACGGCGAGCGCGGCGTAGTCGCCCGGTCGCTTGTTGCTCTGCAGGCCGAGCCCGAGCTCGCGCGTGCTCACGTCAGCTGCGACGTCGGGATCACGCGCTGCCCGATGCGCTCGATGCGCATGATCAGGCGCTCGTCGGGATCGGGGCAGGCGACGAGGCTGTCCTGCTCGAGCCAGTCGCCCACGGGCAGCTGCCGCTGTTTCGCGGGCAGTAGCGGCAACACCGCGCTCAGCGCGTAGAGGCAGAAGTGCTTCCCGGGCGGGATCGTGACGCGGCTCGACTCGCTCACCTCGAAGAAGTCGCCGACCGCGAGGCCACACACTGAACGGCCCTAGATGCGCTCGACCGTGACCCGCAGGTCGTAGACGACCGTGTCACTCATCCCGCGAGTCCATCACAACGGCAACGTCGCGCGCAGCCATTCCGCAACACGCTCGCGCAGCTCGCGGTCGAGCACCATGTCGTAGTGTGTCGCGCTGCCGGCATCGAGCTGCTCGGCGCCGTAGAGCTTCGCGAGCACCGGCCCACGGTCGTGCCGGAACGAGTCGCCGTAGGCGACGAGCGTGCGGGTCTTCTCGGGGAGTGACGGAACCGAGATGCCGCGATCTCGCTCGCCGCTGGCCCACAAAGACTCAGGCCGGCGCGCGATCGCTGGTGGCGCACCCGGTGACGCCTCGAAGGTTCCGATGTGCGGCCCTCCGTCACGCATGCCCTGCACCTCGAGTGGCGGACTCGCCTCCAGTAGCACGAGCGCATCGGGCTGAACGCGCCCTGCTGCAAGCATCGCCGCCAGGCCGCCAAGGCTCCAGGCGCATACGGCGAGCGGCCGCGCAAGCGGCTCTGCTGCGCGCACGATCGCCTGGGCGTAGTCCTCCATCCGCGCGGAAGCGACGTCGAGGCCCGCCTGCAGGTCGACGCACACGACGGTGACGCCGGGGAAGCTCTCGGACCAGCCGTCGAACACCGACGGCAAGCTCGCCGAGCCGTGCACGAGTAGCAGCGACCTCAAGCCGTCGTGCCGTAGCGCTCGGCTAGCGCCACGGTCTGCTCCGCGGCGACGACGATCGCCGCATCGACGAACGCGCCGTCGAGGGCGAAGGCTCCGCGCTCGTGTGAGGCAAACGCTGCGACGACCTCGCGCGCGTGGGCCGCCTCGCGTTCGGTCGGGAGATACGCCTGCTCGATCACCGGCAATTGCCGTGGATGGATCGCCGTCCGACCGAGGAACCCCAGCTCGCGGCCGTGCGCGCACGAACGCGCAAGACCCTCGGGATCGGCGAGGTTCGTATACACCGACTGCGGTGGACGCGGCAGCCCGGCCGCCACGGCCGCGTTGACGATCCGTGACCGAGCCCAGTCGAGCCCCGTCTCGCGCGCGCCGGTCTGACCGCTCAGGTCGGCCTCTCCGAGCGCGATGCCGTGCACGCGATTATCAGAGGCGATCTCGTAGGCACGCTCGACGCCGAGCGCCGTCTCGATCAGGCAGATCACGCGTAGGCGATCCTCGAGCATGCGCGCGGCGGCTTCCGCCTCGGTCGCCGACCGCGTCTTCGGGAGGATCACGCCGCGCACCGGCAGCTGCGCGGCGGCTTCGAGATCCGGCTTGCCCCACGGCGAGTCGTAGGGGTTGACGCGGATGTAGACCGGCTGCTCGGCCGGCTCGGCCAGCACGTGGCGCAGCTCGTCGCGCGCGCCGGCCTTCGCACCGGGCGCGACGGCGTCCTCGAGGTCGACGATCACCGCGTGGGCTCCGGACGCAAGCGCCTTGACGACGCGATCGGGCCGGTCGGCCGGGACGTAGAGCCACGTGAGAGGCGGCAGCTCCGTCATGCCGCCCCATACTCGCGCAGGCGCGCCAGCTCCGCCGGGCCGATCCCGATCTCCGCAAGCACCTCGGCGGTGTCGGCGCCGTGCGCACGCCCGGCCCAGCGGATCGCGCCGGGCGTCTCGGACAACCGCGCGACGACGTTCGACATGAGCACGCGGCCGAGGTCGCCGTCGGGGACGTCCGCGATCGCACCGATTGCCTGAAGCTGCGGATCCGCGAGCACGTCGCGTGCGTCGTAGACCGGCGCGATCGCCGCCTGGGCGGCCTCGAAGGCTGCGATCACCTCGGCGCGCGAGCGCTCCGCGATCCAGATCGCGACAGCGGCGTCGATCTCCTCGACATGCGCGACACGTCCCGCCCCCGTCGCGAACCATGGCTGCTCGACGAGCTCCGGACGGCCGACGAGTCGCAGCACGCGCTCGGCGACACTCGTCGCGCTCGCCGACACTGCCACCCAGCGATCGTCTGCCGTGCGGTAGACGTTGCGCGGCGCATTGTGACTCGAGCGATTCCCCGTGCGTTGCTCGAGCTCGCCGAGCAGGTCGACCTGCGCGAGCTGCGGCCCGAGGAGCAGCATCAGCGGCTCGATCAGCGACAGGTCGACGACCTGCCCACGCCCCGTCGTCTCCCGCGCACGCAGCGCGGCGAGGATCGCGAACGCCGCCGCGAACGCCGTGACGCCGTCGGCGAGTGCAAGCGGCGGCAGGAGCGGCGGCCCATCGGGCTCGCCGTTCAGGGCAGCGAAGCCGCTCATTGCCTCGGCGAGCGTTCCGAACCCGGGCCGCGACGCGTACGGCCCGGTCTGACCGAAGCCGGTGATGCGCGCGATCACCACCTTGGGGTTGACGGCGAACAGGTCGTCGGGGCCGACGCCCCAGCGTTCGAGCGTGCCCGGCCGGAAGTTCTCGATCACGACGTCCGAGCGCTCGACGAGCCGCAGGAACGCGTCGCTGCCTCCCGGCGTCGACAGGCTGAGCGTGATCAGCCGCTTGTTCCGCGAGAGCGTCTTCGACCAGAGCCCGATCCCGTCCTTGCTCGCCCCGTGCCCGCGCGCGGGATCGGGCTGTGTCGGATGCTCGATCTTCACGACCTCGGCGCCGAAGTCGCCGAGCAACATCGACGCGAGCGGCGCCGCGAAGAGCGTTGCCGCCTCGACGACGCGAACTCCGGCGAGCGGGCCGTCGCTCACGGCAGATCCACTGCGAGCCGGAAGCCGATCGCCGGCGAGCGTTGCAGCCCACCGCCGGCGAGCAACAGCTTCAGCGAGTGCTCGGGAGGCAACGCGCCGCCGTCGGCGTACCAGTCGGACCCCGTCACCTCGACGTGCGACCCGCCCTTCAGGATCGCGAAGCGCGTCCGTCCGTCGCGATGCTCGCTCTCCGTCCAGTTCCAGACGAGGGGCTCGGCGCGGCCGAGCAGCCCGGCGACAGCTGCGGCTTGCCACTCGTCCTCGGTGGGGAGCCGCCCGCCGGCGGAGCGCGCGTGCTCCCGCGCCTCGTCGAGCGTCAGCCCGGTCAATGGAGAGCCCTCGGGGCCGACGACCTCACGTACGCCGATCGCGTACCGGCCGCGCGGCGCCGGACGCTCGACGTCGACGAGGTCGTGGAGGCGAGGCGGCAACGGTTTCCACTCCTCGACATACGGCGCCTCACCGTACGTGCCGGTCTCTCGGCGGCGGAAGACGGCGATCGACGCAGCGGGAGGCGGGCCCTCGACCATTCCGGGGGGCACCTCCGCGACGCGCACGATGGGCGGCTCGATGCGCACCGTCTCGCGCTCGGGAAACTCCGGCGACAGGCCGCGCGGCGAGACCGTGACGTCGCCGTTCGGCTCGATCGCCAGCACAGCGCGCCCTGGCAACCCGAGCTCGAGCTGCCGTCCGTCGAGGTCGACCGGCCCTGCGAACGGCTCGGCGCGCCGATTGACGAGCGCCCAGAGCTCGCGGTCGCCGTCGCGCCACCGCGAGCCGACGACGTCGAGGTGCTCGCTGCGAGCTGCGAGCGGCGTCCACTCGCCGTGGGTCAGCAAGCGCGCGTTGCGGCGCTGCACCTCGACGAGCGTGCGCAGCAGTCCGCGGTCGCGCGCGTTCCAGCCGACCCACACGCCGAAGACGACGTCCCAGATGAGCATCCCGACGCCGTTCAGGAAGCTCGAGTGCAGCTCGTCGCTGTGATCGCGGTTCCAGCGGCGGGTGTGGTGGAGCATGTGCCGCTGCTCGAACCACCGCGACCGGATCACGCCGGGCACGTCGCTGTCGTCGAACCACTGCGCCCACGAGAGGTGATGATCCTCGACGCGTGCGAGCGGCAGCGTCGACTCGCCTTCGAACGCCACCCCGGGGCGCACCTCATCGAGCGCGGCACGCAACTCCTGCGGCGCCTCCTTCATCGTGTCGAGGAAGACGCCGTCGGCGGCGAGCCACGCAACCACGTCGGCAACCGCCCGCGCGTCGTCGACCGGCTCGCGCCGCGTCCCGACATCCCAGGGGTTGTAGTCGACGAAGACGCGCACGTCATGTTCCCGCAGCTCGGCGACGAGCTCGCGGATCCCGGGCACGTCGCGATACCAGTCGAACTGGTTTCGGTCGTCGATCCCGATCACCGGGTAGGCGTGCCAGAGCACGACGCCGTCGAACCCGCCGAACTCGGCCGCCTCCGCGAGCAGCCGTTCGGGGGTGAAGCGCCGCTGCTCGAAATCGTAGAGCTGCTCATCCCAGAGCCAGACGAGCGCGACCGAGAAGCACCGCTGCGTCCAGGCGAACTCCGCCCGCTCGTAGAGCGCGCCGGTGTGGCCGATGCGCGCGCGGGCGTCGGTGCGCCACGCTGCGAGCTGCTCGCGCCAGCGCGGCCAGTCGGCGGGATCCGCGGGCGCACCGAGGATCTTCGCGCCGTCGAGCTCTGCCCCCTCGGCGACCACCGTCGCGCGATCGACGGGCCGCGGCGACCATGGATCGCGAGGAGCTTCGTGCGGGATGCTCACGCGCGCGCGGCGAGGCCGGCGACAGCGAGCGACCGGCCCGCGAGCTCGCCGATCGAGCTGCCGTCGAATCCGGGAAGCGAGCTCGCAACCGTATCGTGCAACGGCGCGCTCCAGCGGCTGTCGATGCCCGAGGTACCTGCAAGCGCCCCGAACACCGAGCCGATCGCAGCGCCGTTCGTGTCCGTGTCCCAACCCCCGGACACGACACCGCAGATCGCTTCGTCGAACGAGTCGAAGCAGTACATCGCAGCAGCGACGAGGGCCGTGTTGTTGATCGCGTGCACCCAGTGGAGCGAGCCGAGCTGCGCGTGGAGCTCATCGACGACGGACTCCCAATCCGCGGCGCGTGCGGCCTGGTCGCGGGCAAGCCTGATCGCTTGTGCGAGACGGCTGTCCGCCGGCACGACGCCAAGACCGGCCTCGGCAGCTGCGGCTGCTGTCACATCGCCCATCGTCGCGGCGTGCACGGCCGCCATGAACATCGCGGCGTACGTCCCGTTCGCCGTGTGGCTGACCCGCGCATCCTCGAAAGCAAGCCGCGCGGCGCGCTCCGGATCGCCCGGCGAGGCCCAGCCGTAGGCGTCGACACGCAACCGCGCGCCCACCCACTCGCGGAAAGGATTGTGCTGCGTCGCCGTCTCGGGCGGCAGCAGGCCGAGCAGCAGGTTGCGCAGCGCGACGCGTTCCGCGGTGAAGATCCTGCCGGGCGGCAGGAGGTCGAGCCAGATCTTCGCGACGTCGAGGCTCGCGAAAGACGTACCGGCGCGTTCCAGCAGCGCGACCCCGAGCATCGTGAAGTTGAGATCGTCGTCCTCCGGCATGCCGTTGATGTTCTCCACGAGACTCGTCGGCTTCGACGCCTTGTTCCACGGAAAGCGCTCGCTGATCCCGGGGTCGAGGCCACGCGCAGTGAAGTAGCCCGCGACGGGCCAGTTCCCCGTTCCTTCTGCGATCGCGCGGATTCCTTCGCGGCTGAGGCTCTCGACGGGCTTGCCGAGCAGGCACCCGACCGCACGGCCGAGCCATGCGCCGCGGATCCGGTCGACCAGGTCGTCGACGGGCTCGAGCGCCCGCACTCCGGGCGCGGCCGCCAGGATCTCCTCGAGCTGCTCGGGCTCGGCCGCCTGGAGCGGCGAGGGGAGCAGAGCGAGCTCGTCGAGCAGCGCCGAGGCGAGCGCGCGCAGGTCGTCCGAGACCGGCTCGGGTGACGCGCCACGCGCGGGAGCAGGCGAGCCGCCTGCCCCGAGCCAGCGCGCCTCGACCCCGTCGACGTCCCTCCCTGCTTCGCGCGCCTGCCGTAGCTCGTGCCCGATCAGGTCCTCGGGCTGAATCCACGTCACCCTCACGCGTGAATCTGCTCGGGCGCGGTCAGCGCCCCCATCGCCTCGAGCCGGCGCGCGTGGCGCTCGCTGTCGCGACCGAGGATCTCGACCGCAATGTCGGTCATCACGCGGCCCGGCTCCTCGAGGTCGTACCTGCTGGCCGTCCCGACCTGCTCGACCCAGTCGGCGCGCAACGCGTCGCGGCCGCCGAGCGCCGCGGCGAGCGCACCGCCCATCGACGCGATCGAGTCGGAGTCGCGGCCGTAGTTGACGCCGCCGAGCACCGTCTCGGCGAAGTCGCCGCCGGTTGCGACGAGGAAGCCGATCGCGAGCGGCAGCTCCTCGATGCTCTGGAGCCTGCTGGGGATCCGCGCGCCGAGGCCCGGCTGGGCATAGGGCACGCCGACCGAATCGAACGGAGCGAACGCAGCGCGCAGGCGAGCCAGTCCACCGCCACGCCACCCGTCGAGGCCGGAGGCCT
>JACDGR010000120.1 GCA_013821525.1 Actinomycetota bacterium | reverse complement strand
GGGCTGCACCGCCGCGCTAGCGGGCACGCTCGCGTCGAACGCGTTCTACCTGACGATGCAGTTCTATTACTTCTATGCGTTCATGGCTCTCGCAGTCGCGATTCCGGTCGTGTTCGCGCGCCAGGAATGAAGGTCGTCGTCCTGACGACGTCGTACCCGCGTGACGCGAGCGACGTGGCCGGGAACTTCGTCGAAGCTGCAGTCGTAGGAGTGCGCGGGCTCGGTGTCGAGGTCGACGTCGTCTCGCCCGTGACCTTCCGCGACTTCGGGATCGCCTATGGGGGCGGGATCGCACAGAACCTGCGTGGTGCGCCATGGAAGCTTGCACTCGTGCCGGCGTTCCTGGTCGCGTACGCGCGGGCCGCACGGATTGCTGCGCGCGACGCCGACCTCGTGCACGCGCACTGGATCCCGTCCGCGATCGCGGCGCGTGCGACGGGGAAGCCCTACGTGCTCCAGGTGTGGGGCACCGATGTCGAGCTCGCCCGCCGCGCACCCGCTCTCGTGCGCCCGCTGCTGCGCGGCGCTCGCACCGTGATCGCGGCCTCGAGCTTCCTGGCGGCCGAGGCGCGGAAGCTCGGCGCAGAGCGCGTGGAGGTGATTCCCGCCGGCGTGCGGATCCCGGAGCAGATCGGCGACCCGGCCGAGCCGCCCCATGTGCTCTTCGCAGGCAGGCTGAGCGAGGAGAAGGGGATCCTCGAGTTCCTGGACGTGACCGAGGGGCTTCCGCGGGTAATAGTCGGTGACGGGCCGCTGCGGGCGACCGTTCCCGAGGCGATCGGATTCGTTCCGCCGGCGCGGATCGGCTCGTACTACGAGCGGGCGGCCGTCGTCTGCGTTCCCTCACGCCGCGAGGGCTACGGGATGACCGCGCGCGAGGCGATGGCCCACGGCAGGCCGGTGGTCGCGACGAGCGTCGGCGGTCTCGCCGATCTTGGCGAAGGAGCCGTCCTAGTTCCGCCACGCGATGGCCCCGCGCTGCGAGTGGCACTCGAACGCCTGCTCCCGGACGGATCAGAGCGGCGCCGGCTCGGCGCACTCGCTCGCGTATCCGCCGAGCGGTTCTCGCGACCGGTCGAGGCTGCCGCGCTTGTAGCCGTTTACCGGCGCGCCGTCAGCGCTTGACCCAGATCTCCACCGCCGATCAGCAGGGCGAAGCCGGTCGTCCGCGCACGTCGCCGAGGAGCGCCCGGTAGCGCGCGGTGGCCTCTTTCAGGCTCGCGTGCTCCTCGACGTAGGCCCTGCCGCGCCGGCCCATCTCCGAGAGGTCGTGCTCGCCGCTCGCGAACTCCCGGATAGCCCGTGCGACCTGGTCGGGACAGTTCGGCGGCACGACGACACCGCACTCGATCTCGCGGACGAGAGCCGCGGTCTCGCTTTGCGGATCAGCTGCCACGAGCACTGGACGGGCAGCCGCGAGCACACCGTACAGCCTGCTCGGAACGACGAAGCCGGCGAGCCCGGGAGAAAGACCGACGTAGTGCACGTGCGCACTCGACAGGGACTCCGAAAGCCGATCACGAGGTTGGTATGGAAGAAACCTGATCCGGTCATCGGCGAGTGCCTGCGCCTGGCCGAAGATTTCGGCATGTCGCGCGCCTGTTCCGACGATCAATAGGAGAAGGTCGTGCAGGTCGCGGAGCTCGAGTGTCGCTCGAAGGAGCGTGTCAAGGTTCTGGGCGTGCCCCACGTTCCCCGAATGCATGACGACGAACCTCTCGTCGAGTCCCTGCTCCTGCGACCAGGCGTTGTCGTGATCCCGCGGCGTGATCGCAGCGACGTCGACCCAGTTCGGTATCACGGAGATCCGATCGGGGCTCGCGCCCTTGGCGATCAGGCGGTCTCTCATCACAGGCCCGATCGCCACGATGCGGGCGGCACGGCGCAGGTAAAAGGCGATCAAGGCCGCCAAGAGGGCGATCACGATCGGCTGTCGAAGTCGCTTCAGGTTGACGGCAACCTCAGGGAAGACGTCCTGGCTGACGACAACAAGCGGCCGCCGGAATCTGCGGGCGATGAGGTAGCCAATGTCGCCGACGAGCGGCGGATCGGTCATACAGAGAATGATGTCGGGTCGCTGCGCGGTCAGGCCTCGTCGAAAGGCGCGACCCAGATACGTGAAGTAGTTGGCCACTCGCCCGTAGATCGATGCGCGATCGAACGAGGTCGAGTGGACACGGACGATTTCCACGCCGTTGCGAAGCTCGTAGTCTGGTTGATCCTCGCGATCTCGGAGCCGGCCGGTGATCACCGTCACCCGATAGTCGGGCGTGAGCGACTCACAGAGCTCCGTGAGCAGGTGGGCTGTCGCCTCCACGCCCGGGTGGTAGTACTGGTTCAGGACCAGTAGACGCGGAAGCGGCATGGGCGCGGACATCGCAGGACAGAGTAAGGGCTCAGTCGAGGAATCGGCGAGCCCAAAGCTCAACGCTGACGCAGCGCCACAGCTCGAACCCGGCAGTTCCACTGTCGAGCCGTCTCAGGGCCTCATCGACGTCGACGAACGCGCGCCTGCGTGTGGTGGGACTTTCCAGTACGCGACGGGTGAACGCGCCGAGTGCGCCCCGCATGAACCGCGCCTCTGGTGTCACGAACCCGAGCTTGTCTCGTCGCACTAATACCTCGGGGGGAAGCAGGTCCGCGAGGGCCTCGCGTAGGACTAGCTTCGTCTGCCCTCGGTACACGAGTGAGGGTGCAGGCAGACCGTAGAGGAGCTCCACCAGGCGGTGGTCGAGAAACGGAACCCGTCCTTCGAGTGAATGGGCCATCGTGTTGCGGTCCTCGTAGCGCAAGAGCTCCGGTAGGCCGAGCTGCGAGAGAACGACGTGATACTGCGTGCGCAGGCGATCCTGGAACGGCCCTCCCGCCGGGGTAGAGGGAGGCCAGGTCCTCGTCCGGATCTGCCGGTGCACGAGCAGGTCGTTGCGGCGTCTCCGGGCGCGTAACCGCCAACGTGCTCTGGCAGGAAGGAATGGTGTGACGACCGCCTCGAGGGACTGCCGCGGTGTCAGCCCGGCACCGCGGAGATCCGCGACGAATGACGGAAAGCGCCCGGAAGTGAGCTGCTCCGCGAGTCGATAGGACAGGGTCGTCGACTGATACCCCGCGAGAGTCTCGTCGCCCCCTTGTCCGTCGAGCATTACCTTCAGGCCTGAGCGCGCGGCAGCGCGCATGACGAACCACTGGGCGACGATGCTAGTAGACCCGAATGGCTCTCCCTGCGCTTCCACCACCGCCGGTAGCGCGCCGACGAGCTCCTCGCCGGAGAAGGTGAGCTCGTGTGGGCGCGAGAGGATCTCGCGCGCGACCGCAGCTGCGTAGGGCCGTTCGTCGCTCCCCGGGTCGTCGAAGTACATCGTGAAGGTCTCCTGGCGTGCACCCACCGGCCGGGCTGCCGCGGCCTCGGTTCGGAGGAGATGGTCGATAGTGACCGCTACAGCCGAGGAGTCGAGTCCTCCCGACAGCGCCGTGCCGAGAGGCACGTCGCTGCGCAGCCGGAGCCGCACCGAATCGACGAAAAGCTCACGAAACGCCGTCGCTGGATCGGTGGGCGCGGCGGCAGGGGTGAGCTGCCAATAGCGCCGTATGCGCAGCCCGCCGTCGTCGAGGATCAGCGAATGGCCGGGTGGTAGCTGCTCGACACCGGCGAAGAAGGTCCCGGCGCGATGGTCTGTATAGCCCTGCTCGATGAAATCGCGCACGGCGTCGAGATCGGGCTCGAGGGAATGGAGGGGATCTGCAATGAGAGCGCTGGGCTCGCTCGCAAAGACGAGTCGGGCTCCGTCCCACCGGTAGGCCAGCGGTTTGATCCCGAACCGGTCGCGGGAGCAGAACAGGCGCCGGCGGCGAGCGTCCCAAAGAACAAACGCCCACATGCCATTGAATCGTTGGACGCAATCGTCACCCCACTCCTCGTAGGCGGCGAGCACGACTTCGGTGTCGGTGTGCGATCGAAAGCGATGGCCAAGACTCACGAGCTCGCGACGCAACTCGAGGTAGTTGAAGATCTCTCCGTTGTGAAGGAGCTGCAAGGACCCGTCGTGGTTCGCGAAGGGCTGCCGGCCACCATCGGAGAGGTCGATGATCGCGAGACGTGCGTGGGCAAGCGCGACGCCGTGTTCCGAATATTCACCGGTGCCGTCAGGTCCGCGATGAGCGAGCCTCGCGAGCATCGCGCGCGCGACCTCGGTCTCAGCGGGGCGACCGAACGAAACGACACCGCAGATGCCGCACATGGCTAGAGGCCCCAGGCCTCGTGGAGGGCAGGACGCTGCGCTTCCGCGTTGTACCGTTCGACCGCTGCTGCGCGCGCACGGCGCCGGGTCTCATCGAGCGCGGGTCGATCTGCAGCAACCCGGGAGAGCGCTTCCCCGAGCTCGCCGGGCTCGTAGACGATACCGACCTCCTCTCGGCGGACGAGCTCGGCCATCGCCGGAGCGTTCGGCACTGCGACGGCAAGCCCCGCCATCAGGTACTCGAACAGCTTGTTCGGCAGGGCAAGCCGTGCATTCTCGGTCTCCGGTCGATCGATCACGAGGCCGATATCGAATTCGGCAGCAGCGGCCACGAGCTCGTCGAGCCCGACAGGCGGAAGTGACGTAACACCTGCGGGCGGGGCCTCGGCCCCGAGCACGCGTGCGAAAACCTCGACACCAGGCGCATCAGGCAGATCCGCCAGGTTACGACCAGGACCTGCCGCTGCCTGGTAGATCGCTCGAACCGCACCGTGACGCGCGCCGACGGACACCTCCTCCAGGGGCGGACAGTTGAGCACGACGAATGGGCGCCGAGGCAAGCGGTAGCGTTCGTGGAGCGCGCGGGCGATCGGCTCGGAAACCGTGACGACCGCTGCAGCTTCGCGGCAGATGGCGCCCTCGATCCGCAACAGCAACGAGCGCCACAGTCGCGGGGGGTCGCGATCGAATCCGGAGTAGAGCTCGTGCGCGTCGTAGACAAGGCGCGCCGAGTGTCGACGCGCCAGCAACCATGCTGCGGGAAGCGTGTCGAAGTCGTGCGCATGGACGATGTCCGCTGACGTGCCACGAGCCGCGCGGAGGATCTGGGCCGTTCTGCGGCTCAGGCGGAGGAGCCGAACCAGCCCGCGGATCTCCCGGAAACCCGCCGAAGCCAGGGTGGCTCGGGCCTCGCGCCGGCTCTGAGGCGCGCCCTCGATGGCCGAGACGCGGATCCCACTTGCAGCGGCCGTCCTCGCGGCCCGTCGAGCCCGGGGATCGTCATCGAGCGGGCCGAGTGTGAGCATGATGAGGCGCGGCATCACCGCCTCGACGCTAGCGACGTCGCAACACAAGACCGCGCATTCGCGAAAGCGGTGCGAAGTCATCTGGGTTGAATGCGCGCGCAAGGTCCGAGCAGCGCTCGCTGAAATTGCTGTTGTGCTTGGCGTTCTCCGGCCCAACGACCAACGGGTACAGAACGCGCGTGAGGTAGTCGTATGCCCCGAGATGGAAGGTCTCTTCGAGAGTGAACGCTTCGTCCAAGGTCGGTTGCAGGTCGCTCATGGCCGAATAGAAGTTGATCGAGGCGGGCTCGAGCAGCGGCAGCCCTACCGCGGCGCGTAGGTCGTTGAGGCTCCCGAAGCCGTCGGTGAAGCCCTCCGCGAGGATCAAGATGCCGTTCGGCTTCGTCAACTCGGCGAGGTTCGATATCGCACGCTTTTGCTCGTCCAGACCTGCCAGGTTGATGAGTACTCGCACGCAGATGGTGCAGTCGTAGGGACCGTCGAGGGCCGACGGCGACAGAACGTTGTCGTGGATGAAGCGGTTGTTCGTCTCGCCGAACGCCGTCCGCGCCCGCTCGATCATCTGCTCGGCGTAATCAAAGGCATCGACGTGCTCGACGAGTGCGCGAAATCGGTCGGTCGAGAATCCGTTGCCGCAGCCGACCTCGAGTACGCGCATGTGTGGCTCGAGATAGCGGCACACGTAGTCGTATTCGATCTCACGCTGGAAAATATCCATCAGATTGACTTCGACGTCGTTCGCCACCGAGGCGGCGCGACTGTTCCAGTGCAGATCGGTCGTCGTCTTCTTCGTGTTCACGTCGCAACCACCTGGATGGATGCTTCGACCGCACGCTCGACGTGGGGCCAGATGGCAGTGAAGTACACGCGGTTGCCCGCCTCGCTCAGATGGAGCAGGTCCGGCGCCGGGAGAAGCAACTCTGCAAGCTCCTCGTCGTCGAAGTGCGCGAACGCTGCTTCGATGTCGCACAGGTCGACCCCCACCGTCTCTGCGACCTCGCGGATGATGTGGTTGTACCGCCCGTTGGCGCACTCGTAGACCTCGCCGCTCACAAGAGTGTCCCGGCGCAGGGTCCGGTGGTTGGTCGCGAGTACGATCTTGCGTGCGCCAAACCGACGCGCCCGGTCGATCATCTCCACCAGATTGGCCCGGAAAGAGCCCAGTGAGACCCGCGGCAGGCCACCGTCGGTTTGCCAGCAGTTGCAGTCGTTGAGGCCGAACTGGAGCGTCATCACGTCGGGGAAGATCTCCTGAACGTCGCGAGGAAAGCGCTCGAGGCCCATTCGCGTGGTCTCACCCGAGATCCCGCGATTGAACGAACGGACTTCGATCGCCTCTGTGAACTGGGAGCGCAGCTGCTCCTCGACGAGCGAAGTCCAACGTGAGGTGGCGTCGAGGTACTGCCCGAAGGTGATCGAGTCGCCCATGTGGACGATCGTAAGGTTTGTCTGGTGTGACACGACGCGTGACATTACCGACCGGCTCGGATCAGGTGCGCCTGTGTCTGGCGCGGTATCCCGTCAGTCGTGTCAGACCACCGACCGCCGAACGCACGAGCGCGAAAGACGGCCGCCTCGCTGATCCGTCTGGAGCCGGGCCGTCCCAAGGTGCGGCCCGGCGCCGTCGCGCCGCGCAGTCGATCTCGTCGTCGAACGACGTGACGAAACGAGCGAACGCCCATCTCCCAGAGGCGATGAGATCGTCGTAGGCGGCGGTGGTGAAACCCTCGACGACGCTCGGGTCGCGAAGCGCGTCCGCGATCTCGTCGAAGTTCGAATAGTCCCGCTCGAGTACGAACGCGTGGCGGCGGAGGTCGAGTACTTCGGAATATCTGCCCTCGAACACGATCAGGGCCGTGCGGGTCGCTGCGGCTTCGAAGATCCGTGGTGAAACCACATCGATCAGGACGTTCCCTTCGTAAGGCGCCAGGACACGGTCGGCGAGCTCTTCGAAGGAGCTGTCCGGTCGGTCGGCAAGGTGGGCCTCTACCGCCCGCTGTACGGTGCCGTCGAAATCGGTGATCGAGGATCCGCTCGGTGTTGCGAGCGTCGCCCGGCCGCTTCGGAGGAAGTCGAGCCACGCTCCGCCGTACACTCGGGCCTCCTCGGCGGTTGCGATGTCGACCTGCAGTCCGCGCGCTGTTGCGAGTCGCTCCACATTCCGGCCGATTTCGAGCTTCTCTCTCGCGAGACGCCCCATCCACGGAGGGAGCTCCCGCCCCCGATAGACGATGTCCAGCGGCCGGTCGGACGCAGCAGGCGCAGGGAGACCGACGAGTGCGTCGGGCACGTAACCGGTCAATGTCGGCAGGACGCGGGCGTCGGGTGCGCGGCTCCCGTAGATCGTGTCGAACTCGTCCGGGGGCGCAACGCTGTAGATGATCTCCACTCCCAGATAACGCATCATCCGGGTGATGTCGTCGACCCATCGGTATTCGTCCTGAATGAACTGCACTTTCAGCGCGCTTGCCCGATGGATTCGCGCGCGGACAGACGGGGCGAGATACGTATCGAACGTGATCACGAGCGACCAGTGCAGGAGGATCACGTCGAAAAACTCCAGATCATCGAGCAGCGGATGGCTTTCGATCCCGACGGGATTGAGGCGGACGATCTGATGACGTGAGTGCTGCTCCATGCCTCCGATGTGGGCGTGCAACGTGTCGGCATGGTCCGGGTGGTCGTCGCACAGAAGCAGGATGCGAAGAGGCTTCGTCAATGCGCTCCCGTGCGAGTCGCTGCCTCCCGGTCGACCGGCTGGGCGAGCGCTGCGGTGACCGGGTAGGTGCTGTGGCCGTCCTCGCCGATCGCTACATGGAGGTCCCGATCGAATCTGCTCGGGATCCACGCATTCGGGCCGAGCGCCCGGTTGTCCCACGTGATCGACCGAACACCCCCGAGATCGAGCCGCTGCGACGACGTACGAGACCGTGTGCTCGTGGCGACGAGCACGCCGTCGCGGGTCTCGATCTCGACACCGGGAATGGAGGGCAGCGATCCCTGCATGGCCTGGTCGAGAACGAACAACTCGACGAGCTCGGCGGCCAGAGTGGACCCGGAGCCTCGGGCATTGCGTGGCGATCTGAGCCACTCCCCCGCGATCGATCTCAGGTGAGGATTCAGCAGGGCCCGGACGAGTAGCGCGGACTTGGCGATGTAGTTTCGCGGATCGAGTCGAATCCGCTCGCGATTCGTCAGTTCGAGCGAGGTGATTGCCTGGATGACGACAGATGGCTCTGCGGTCCCGATCTCGATCAGGGCCGGGAACTCGTGAATGCCGCTCGGCGCCAGAGACAGATGCAGCTGCCGATGAAGCCAGACCGGCAGCCGTGCGCGCGTCCCCAACTCGCGGTGATCCCACGTGAGGCGCTCCGGCATTTGATGCAGGGCGAACGGCAGCGGTCCGCGCTCTGCTTCTCCTGCCTGTCGGATCGAGCGAAACGTCAGGGTTGTTCCGTCGTCGCTGAGATCTGCCGCCATCCCCGAGACCAAGGGCAAGAGGGCGCGGCGCCCCTCGTGCACAGCGTGCAGCTTCAGCAGGTCCTCGAACACGGCTCTGCGAGAGACAGACGTCCGCAATACCGCACTGTCGCGC